>JBAUTD010000099.1:0-4260 GCA_049582045.1 Burkholderiales bacterium | reverse complement strand
GCGCCGCTGCGCTCGCGCGAGCCGATTCTCGCGCCGTGCGCCAACGGAAAATCGAAGCTGGCGGCAAAGATCGAGGCGCTGCGGCGCGCGGGCGAAGTGGTGATCGAGGAGCTGCCCGGGCACGCGCGTCACCGCAAGGAGCTGGGTTGCGCGCGCCAACTGGTGCGGCGGCGCGGCGCATGGGTCGTCAAGCGAATCGGGAAAACCAAGTGAAAGCGAGAAACGTAGTCGTCATCGGCACGCAATGGGGCGACGAGGGTAAGGGCAAGATCGTCGACTGGCTCACCGACCACGCGCAGGGCGTGGTGCGCTTCCAGGGCGGGCACAACGCGGGGCACACGCTGGTGATCGGCGGCAAGAAGACGGTGCTGCACCTGATCCCGTCCGGGATCCTGCGGCAGAACGTGGACTGCTTCATAGGCAACGGCGTGGTCGTGTCGCCGCAGGCGCTGGTCGCGGAGATGGACGAGCTCGAGGCCGCCGGCGTGCCCGGCGTCGTGGCGCGGCTCTGCATCTCCGAGGCCTGTCCCCTTATCCTGCCCTACCACGCGGCGCTGGATGCCGCGCGCGAGGCGAGCAAGGGCACGAACAAGATCGGCACCACCGGGCGCGGCATCGGCCCGGCCTACGAGGACAAGGTCGCGCGGCGCGCGATCCGCCTGCAGGACCTGTTCAAGCCGGTGCGATTCGCCGAAAAGCTCAAGGAGCTGCTCGAGTACCACAATTTCGTCCTGACCCAGTTTCACGGCCAGCCCGCGGTGGATTTCCAGAAGACGCTCGACGAGTCCCTCGCGCTCGCGCCGCGTCTCACGCCGCTGGTCGCAGACGTGCCGCGCGCGCTCTACCACGCCAACCGCGCCGGAAAGAACCTGCTGTTCGAGGGCGCGCAGGGCTCGCTGCTCGATATCGATCACGGCACCTATCCGTACGTGACTTCGTCCAACTGCGTTGCGGGGGCGGCCGCCGCGGGCGCCGGCATCGGCCCGCACAACCTTCACTACGTGCTCGGCATCACCAAGGCGTACACCACGCGCGTGGGCGGCGGACCGTTTCCCACCGAGCTGTCGGACGACGTCGGCGAGCAGCTGCGCCAGCGCGGGCAGGAATTCGGCGCGACCACCGGCCGCCCGCGCCGCACGGGATGGTTCGACGCGGCGGCGCTCAAGCGCTCGATCCAGATCAATGGCGTGTCGGGGCTTTGCATCACCAAGCTCGACGTGCTCGACGGCGTCGAGGCGGTGAAGATCTGCGTCGGCTACGAGATCGACGGCCAGATGAGCGATATATTGCCGGTGGGCGCCGAGGAGCTGGCGCGCTGCGTGCCGGTGTACGAGGAAATGGCGGGCTGGAAGGAGAGCACGGTGGGCGTCAAGCGCCACGATGGCCTGCCCAGGGCCGCGCGCGCTTACCTTGCGCGCATCGAGGCGCTGACCGGCGTGCCGATCGATCTGATCTCGACCGGCGCGGACCGCGACGAGACCATCGTCATGCGCCACCCCTTCGGGGCGGGCGAATAAGCTCTTTGCGAAGCGCGCGCCTGGGCGTAGGATTGAGCCAGAGAGAAAAGGGCAACGAGGGCAAGGCAATGGCACGCAAGATCCCGCAGCGTCCACCCGAGGACGACGACCGCACCCGAATCATCGAGCGACCCGACGGCTTCTACTGGCGCGACGAGGCAAGCGGCGAGGAGTCGGGCCCGTTCCCGACTCTGGAGGAAGCGGTCGCCGAGTTGCAGGCCGCGGAGGGCGGCGACTACGAGCCGGGCGAGACGCTCGAGGAAGCCGAATCCGAGATCGGCGTCGCCGAATGGATCGATCCCGACACCGGCGAGCCGGCCGAAGAGTCCGTCCCGCGCATCGAAGACCACTGAGCGGCAGACGGGGCGGTCACGCGCCGCCCGCCACGAGGTCGGGAAGATCGGCCATGTGGCGAAACACCGCGTGCGCTCCTGCAGCAAGAAGCGCTTTTTCAGCCTCGCTTCCAGCGAAACCGTAGACCGACATTCCGGCCGCAAGCGCCGCGGCGAAGGTGTGGCCGGTGAACCGGCGGGCGGCTTCCGCGGTCTCAATCGAGACGCCCAGCTCGGAGAGCATCTCTGCCAGAACGCGCATCGTGATCGGCTCGCTGTCGACGACTACGCCGTCGCAGTCGAGAATGAGCAGCGCAAACGGATGACGGTGGCGAGGCATGTGTCGGCAAGTCTGAGACCCGCATTCTATTGTCTGACCGCAGTTCTGCTCTCGGCCTGCGCGACCGGCCGCGACGTGGTCGCACTCGAGGAACCGCCCGGCAACGCGCCCCTGAAGCTGATCGTCGTGGAATCGCCGATGTCTGTCGGTGCCGCAAGGCTGCAGCCGGTGCTGGCGCCGCCGGCCAAGCCAGGATCGTCGGCCGCCGTGGCGCGGATCGCGCGCGGAGAGGCACACGCGCAGGAATTCGCGCTGGCGTCGATGGATGCGGCGCTTAGGAAGCGGACCGGGCTCGAAGTCGTCGAATCCCCGCAACGGGAAATCGCGGCAACGGACTATGACAGCCCCCTGACGCAGGCCGACGCCGACCGGCTGCGGTCGGCGACCGGCGCCGACGCGCTGCTCAGGTTTCGCATCACCGACTACGGCCTGACCCCGAAATCCTGGCGCAAGGGCTACATCGCGTTCGAAGTTGCTTCGACCCTGGCGATCGCGGGGCTGATCGCTTACCAGGGCACGACCGCGGCGAAGGCCGCGGCGGGCGCCTATCTGACGCAGGAGACGATCGAGGAATCTGCCGAGGCCTACGCCGGGTTCGGCGCCCTGGACGTGGTCTGGCGCCCGGTGAGAGTGGAAGCGAAGCTCGAGCGCCTGCATCCGCTGGCGACCCTCTGGAGCGAGAGCGATACGGGACTCTCCGACACGCGCTTTTCCCGCGTCTTCGGGAAAGTCTCGTCGGCCGACCGGGACGGTCAACTGGACCGGGCGACTCGCCGCGCCGTCAAGGATCTCGCGTCGGAACTTCCGGTCGGCTCGGCCGGCTAGTGCTTCAGCACGCACTTGTCGTACAGCTCGGGAAAGGCCCCGGAGGGGTCGTACTTGCGCTTGAGCGCGCGGTACGCTTCGCCGCCGTAGAGGCGATCGAATTCGTCGCGCCCGAAATAGCTGTCGGAGTAGAGCGACTTGATGCCGCCCAGCTCGCTCACCTTCGCCTCGATCAGGCGGTTGAAGTGCCCGGGCTCGTGGCCCTTGCGGGTGCGGATCACGTCCCAGAAGCCGAAGTTGACGTAGGGCTCGCGCCGCATCGGGTAGAGCGCGAAGCGCGCCGCGTCCTCCTGCGGCACGATCGGGCAGAGCCAGGCCGGCCAGATGCCGATCTCGCGCGCGAAGAACTCGAGGAACTCGGCCGCGCGCGCGAGCGGCACATCGACGTCCTGGATCACCGACTCGCCGTGCAGGCCCTGAAGGCGGTCGAGCCAGCGCGTGAGGCCCGCGCGGCTGTTCCAGCGCATGATGCGGGTGTAGGTGCGCGAGTTGAGGCGCTTCGGGCCGTACAGGCGGCGCACCAGCGGGTTCTGCGCCAGCAGGTTCTTCGAGCACCAGAACCAGTCGGTGTCCCAGCGCCAGATGAAGTCGTGCGCCGAGAGGAAATCCTCGCGCTTTTCGGCGATCGAGCGGTAGTAGATGTCGCGGTAGGTGTAGTCGCTCGCGAAGGGCGCCTCGTCGACGAAGCGCCCGAGCGTGAGGAACATCCGCCCGGGCGAAAAGACCGTGCCGTCGACGAAGTCCGCGTCGTCCGCGCGCAGGATCGCGGCCATCGTCGCGAAGCAGTCCTCGCCGCGGCCGAAGGCGCGGTGCTCGAGGCGCACGAAGCGTTTCACCGGCGCGGTTCGCGCCACCACGCGCAGCGCGTAGCCGAGCGTGCCGTAGGAGTTGGGGAAAGCGTAGAACAGGTCGGCGTGCTCGTTGTCCGGCCGGCAGACGACGATCCGGCCGTCGCCGGTCAGCACCTCGAGCTCGAGCACCGTCTCGTGCACCAGGCCGTGGCGGTGCGACGAGGCCTCGATCCCGACCCCGGCGACCGCGCCGCCGAGCGTGATGGTCTTGAGCTGCGGCACCACCGCGGGCATCACGCCCTGCGCGAGGCAGGCCGCGACCAGCGCTTCGTAGCTCGCCATGCCTTCGGCCTCGACGATTCCGGCCGCGGAATCGACGCGCAGCACTTCGCGGAATTCGCGCACGTCGAGCCGGCGGCGCGCGGGGCCCGCGCGGTCGCGGAACAGGTTGGAGG
>JBAUTD010000098.1:0-2028 GCA_049582045.1 Burkholderiales bacterium | reverse complement strand
GGTCGGAGGCTACCCCGAAGCGACCCTCGCCCTCGAAGGCGTACGCGAGGGCCGAGTGCCCGCGTGGCACCGGCTGGGCGAAGTGGGCGCCGGCCGGCAGCGAGACGTCCAGGTACTCCGGCTCCGCGTAGATCTCCGTCACCGCGCCGGCGACTCCGTCCACCTCGCCGGCGACGATGCGGATCACGGTCCCGTCGTCGCGCCGTACCTCGGGGATCTGCGCGGCGCTCAGGTCCTGGTACCTCGGGTGCGACATCTTGAGCGCCGCCGGCAGGTTCACCCACAGCTGGAAGCCACCCATGCGGCGGTCCTCGCCTGCCTGCGGCATCTCCTCGTGCATGATGCCGCCCCCGGCGGTCATCCACTGGACGTCGCCGGCGCCGATCCGGCCGGCGTTGCCGATGCTGTCGCGGTGGTCGACCTCTCCGGCCAGCATGTAGGTCACCGTCTCGATGCCGCGGTGCGGATGCCAGGGGAACCCGGCGAGGTAGTCGTCCGGATCGTCCGAGCCGAAGTGGTCGAACAGCAGGAACGGGTCGACGTAGTCCAGCGTCGGGGTGGCGATGCTGCGCTTGAGGCGCACGCCGGCGCCTTCGATGACGGGCTGCGGGGTGATGACGCGCTCAACAGTGCGGGCCTGGTCGCTCATTCTGCGCTCCTCGAGGGGGTGGTCGTGGCGAGAACCTTCCCGGGCGCGCCGCGCGAAAACCATGGACGGATGCGCCGGAGGTGGTCGCCCGCCCCGGAGCCGCCGGATAGCATGGACGGGCAGCCGCGGACCCGAGGGAGGAGCCAGGTGCTCCCGAGCCCCGTCAAGCGCATCATCGCCGATCTCAAGACTCTGCCGCGCCAGTTCTGGGTGCTCGCCGGCGGCATCCTCGTGTTCCTGATCGGCGTCGAGATGACGTACCCCTACGAGACGCTGTACCTCAACGGACGTCTCGGCGTGTCGATGACGACGGTCGGCGTGATCCTCGGCGTCACCCTGCTGGCGACGCTGCCGCTGCAGGTGGCCGGCGGCGCCCTCTGTGACAAGGTCGGGCGCCGCCCCATCCTCATCGGCGCCATCCTCGGCAGCATGACTCTCTACGTCGGCTTGGGTCTGACGGACGACCTCGCCGTCATCGTCGCGCTCATCGCCTTCGAGGCGGCGTTCGGCTGGGCGCAGTTCATCACGGCGAGCAACGCGATGATCGCCGACGTCACGACGATGGAGCAGCGCACGGAGGCGTTCAGCGTCTCGCGTGTAGCGCTGAACCTCGGCATCACCATCGGACCGCTGCTCGCGCTGCCGCTGCTCGCCGCCGACCCTTCCTACCGCCTGAACTTCTTCGCCTCAGGCATCGTCTGCGGCGTCTTCCTGCTGATCGTGCTCGTGCGCCTCAAGGAGACCCGGCCGGCGACGGTCGAGGCCGTCTCCGTCGCGGCGGCCTTCCGCGGCTACGGCGCCGTCCTGCGCGACCGGTCGATGCTCGTGTTCTGCCTCATCACCCTGCTGCCGCTCTACGCGTTCGGCCAGATCTGGGCGACGATGCCGGTGATGCTCTCCGACCTGCACGACGTGACGGCGGAGCGGTGGAGTGTCGCGATGGTCGTCTACGGGGTCTCCATGGTCGTCCTGCAGTACCCGGTGATCCGGGCGTTCGGCGACCGCGACCACATGCTCCTCATGTCGCTGTCCTGCGTGGCCATCGGCGCCGGGGTCGGGATCGCCGCGTTCGTGCCCTGGCCGGCGACGCTGGCCTGCATCTTCTCGATCGCCCTCGGCATCGTCCTGCTGCTGCCCATCGCGACGACGGTCGTCTCCCGGCTGGCGCCGGTGGAGTTGCGCGGCCGGTACATGGGGATGTGGACGATCGTGTACATGGGGGGCTACGCGCTCGGACCCCTGCTCGGGGGATGGGCGCTGGACGCGCTCGGCGGCCGCGTCGCGTTCGTCGCCATCACTGCCATCTGTCTCACGGGGGCGGCATTGTTCCCGCTGCTGCGCCGGAGTGTGCGAGAGAGGATGGCCGAGCGCAGCGGCCC
>JBAUTD010000097.1:0-3104 GCA_049582045.1 Burkholderiales bacterium | reverse complement strand
GCCCGCGCAGTGCCTGACCAGCGGCTTCCAGCCGCGCGGCCAGCCGAGGTCACGCACCAGCTCCGCGGGCAATCCGAACGGAAAGTCGAAGCCGCCGATCCAGGGCCCGGGGCGCTCGAGAAGCGCTTCGAAGGCGGCGAAGTCGTACAGCGGCTCGAGCGCCAGCACGCGCAGCCCGCCAGCGCGCAGCTCGGCGCGGGCCGTGGTGATCGGCTTGGCCTTGCGCGGCGCCGACGTGAAATCGACGCCGATGACGCGCATCGCGGGACGGCTAGTCGTGCGTCAGCGGCTTGGTGGTGAACAGGTAGTCCTTCAGCTCCTTGTCGAAGCTCGGGTCCTTGCGCCGGATCCACTCGAGCACCATCGCGGCGTGCTCCTTCTCCTCGTCGCGGTTGTGGGCCAGGATCGACTTGAGCACCTTGTCCTTGCAGGCGTCGACGCGCTGGTTGTACCAGTCCACCGCCTCCAGTTCCTCCATCAGCGACGTGATCGCGCGATGCATGTCGCGCGTCTCGTCCGACATTTCGCCGATCGGCTCGTGGTAGCCCTCGTTTGCCATTTCCGGTTCTCCTGGTGGGATATGCGTCAGGACTCGATGATGGGCTCCATTTTGCCTGTGCCTGCGAGGGGGTGACAAATGGGCGGGAAAGCGCAATCATTCAGGCGAATATCCCATTGTCGATCCGGAGGGGGCGACATGCGGTATCTCGCGTTTGCATTGATGCTCGTTGCGCCTGTGGCGGGCGCTTCGTTCGGTCATCGCGACTCGCCGCTGCCGCAGGTGCGCGCCGCGTCGCCGCCGCTGCGCTGGGCGGTGGACGTGCGCACCGGGTGCAGCGTGCGCAATCCGTACCGGCACGCCGAGGTGGAAGTGCGCTGGAGCGGGGACTGCGACGACCAGAGGCGCGCCACGGGCAGCGGGGTGCTCGAGTGGCGCTACCGGGGCAGGACGAGCCGCTTCCGCGGCGAGGTGCGCGAAGGCGCGCCGAACGGCCGCGGGATTCAGACCTGGCCCGGCGGCGACCGCTACGAAGGACAGTTCCGAGACGGCAGGCGCCACGGCAGCGGCACCTATGTCTGGGCCAACGGCGATCGCTACCAGGGCGAGTGGCGCGAAGGCAGGCAGCACGGGCTGGGCGTGTTCGCGTGGCGCGGCGGCAATCGCTACGCCGGATATTTTCGCCTCGGCCAGCCGGACGGCTTCGGCGTGTGCCTGACCGACGGCAGCCGGATCGAGGGCGAGTGGGACAACGGCTGCATGCACAAGGGCCTGCTCGTGTTCGCGGTCGGCAAGCCGGCGAGCCAGTGCCGCTAGCCGCTGTTGGCGCTCTCGACATAGCCGTCGCGCGGCGCTGAGCGCGCCCGCGCGCAGCTTCGCAGGCAGCGCATCGTCGTCGCCCTGCGAAGCGTCGACGAGCTCTGCCTCCGACGTTGGCTATCCATTCCATTATGAAAACAGACGCTTATCGGCCAGGCATGGCGGCCGCTGCAAGGGGACGGCCGAAGCCGCCCGCTCGCGAGCGACGCGCGGCAGATGTGAGCCATTCGCAAGCCTTGTGTAACCGGTCTGTGAGTCCCCCGCCCGCAGAATTCTCGCGAGAAAAGGCCGCAATGTGATGGGCCAGGGAGGGAGTCGATATGAGATGGACATTGAAAGTGCTCTTGGCAGCGACGGCTGCGGCGGGGTTCGCCGTGTGCGCCAGACACGGCGGCAAATTCGACGAAGGCCTTATCGGCGACAAGTTGCTCGAAATGCTGTTGTGCGCTCCGCCAGCGTCTGCGGCCGGCGCAGATTCGATCTGTCGGTCCTAGTCGAGAAAAAAGGAAGGCGACATGGAAGATGCGACCCGACTGACCGCGCGCGAAACGGATGTGCTGCGCCTCATGGCGCGCGGGCATACCTACGTGCAGATCGGCGACCAGCTCGGCGTGTCGCTGCACACCGTGGCGAGCCACGCCAAGAGGATCTACCGCAAGCTCGGCGTGCGCTCGGCGCGCGCCGCGGTGTGGCGCGCGCTCGAGCTCGGCCTCACGTGATCATCGACTCCGGGATGGCGCTGTTCTTGCGCCCCGCGACGCCGAAATAGTGCAGCGGCCGGCCGTCCACCGAGAGGCGGTGCCGGTAGCGCTCGATGTGGTGGATGTCGAGGTGCTCGGTGAGGATCAGGTTCTTGACGAACACCGAGAAGCCGCTGGTGTCGCGGTTGTCGAGGAAGGTCTCCTTGATGTTGAAGGCGATCCAGCCGCCGTCCTCGACCAGGTTGAAGCTCTCCCAGAAGGCGCGCACCGGGATGTCGCCGAAACCCAGCGCCGCGACCGTCACCATGCAGTTGAAGCGCCACTCGGCGAGCTCCTCGCGTTGCTCGGCCTCGAGCTTGCACAGGTCGGTGACGAAATACTGGTCGTAGACGCCTGCGCGGTCGCGCTCGGCGGCGTCACGCGCGGCGCTCGAGATGTCCAGGCCGACGATGCGCGCCACGCCGTGATGCCTGAGCTCCTCACCCACCATGCCGTTGCCCGCGCCGAGGTCCAGCACGCGCAGCTCGGGGAAACTCTCCGCCGCGGTGCTCATCGTGTAGTGCAGGATGTCGATCACCTTCTTCGGCGAGCAGCACTTGAGCCGGTCGTAGAACAGCTGCTCGTACAGTCCCGGGCGGCTGTAGATCGCGTCGTAGTCGTGAAAGCGCAGCCTCACCTCTTCGCCGGAGGGCTCCGTCAGGAGGAAATAGGCCTGGTCCTGGTCCAGCTGGTGTGGGTCCGTCGCGGGGAGTCGAATGCGGTGCCTGCGCATGCGGTAGCGTCGCCTATAGATGGGTCCTTCGTTCTCGGGATACCCGCCGGGATGGGCGGGCGCGGGGCCTCTATTCTGCCCGCAATGCGCCGATCGCTCAAATCGCGGCGCGGCGCAGGGCTTCGGCGGAAAGGTTGAAGGTGCGCCCGAGACCGGCGACGAAGCGCGCGTCGCGCGGCACGACGCGCCAGAAGCTGAAATCGGCCAGCGCGAATGTCACTGCCGAGGCGGGAAAACGCTCGAGCCACGCGGCCTTGAGGCGCTCGAACGCTTCGCCTTCGCCGGGGAGCGCGAGCGCTTCGCCGCGCAGGGC
>JBAUTD010000096.1:0-1522 GCA_049582045.1 Burkholderiales bacterium | reverse complement strand
TGCGCATGCCACCCGCATCCTGTTCGAGGGCAAGCGCGCGGTCGGCGTCGAATACATGCAGGGCAAGGAGAAGAAGGTGCTGCGGGCGCGGCGCGAGGTGATCGTGGCGTCCGGCGCGTTCCAGTCGCCGCAGCTGCTGATGTGCTCGGGCGTGGGCCCGGCCGAGCGGTCGCGCGCGCTCGGGCTGGAGGTGGTGCACGACTGCCCTGGGGTGGGCGAGAATCTGCAGGACCATCCCGACTACATCATCAACCGCAAGATCGGATCGAGCGAGCTGCTGGGCGTCTCGCTCGGCGGCGCGCTGCGTCTCGCACGAGAGGTCTGGCGCTACGTGCGCGAGCGGCGCGGCATGCTCACCAGCAACTTCGCCGAGGCGGGCGGGTTCGTGAAGAGCGACCCCGGGCTCGAGCGCCCGGACTTGCAGCTGCATTTCGTGATCGGCATGGTGGACAACCACAATCGCACGCTGCACCTGGGACATGGCCTGTCGTGCCACGTCTGCGTGCTGCGCCCGAAGAGCCGCGGCTCGGTGCGCCTCGCGAGCCGCGACGCGCGCGATGCGCCGCTGATCGATCCGCGCTTTCTGGCCGAGCCGGAGGACCTCGCCGCGCTGGTGCGCGGCTTCAAGCTGGTGCGGCGCATCCTGGACGCGCCGGCGCTCGCCGCGTTTGCCTCGACCGAGCTGTACACGGCAAAGGCGCAATCCGACGCCGATATCGAGCGCGCGATCCGCGCGCGCGCCGACACCGTCTATCACCCGGTGGGCACCTGCCGCATGGGTAGCGACGCGGGCGCGGTGCTCGACCCCGAGCTGCGGGTACGCGGCATCGAGGGCCTGCGCGTGGCCGACTGCTCGGTGATGCCGAGCGTCATCGGCGGCAACACCAACGCGCCCGCGATCATGATCGGCGAGCGCGCCGCCGAGTTCCTGCGTCGCGCAGCCTAGGCGCGGATGACGCGCTCGAGCGCGACGCCGCGCGCGTCCATCTCGTACTCGAGCCCGCTGATCGGGGGCCTGCAGTAATGCCAGGTCAGGCCGGCCGGGGCTGCGCCGCGCGCGACGATCTCGTCGCCCAGGAACGGGTGCAGGTCGTGCACGGTGTAGACCTGGGTCGCCGTGGTGTCGTCCCAGGTCGCTCCCAGGCCGCGCAGCCGCTGCTCCATCATGTCGAGCACCCAGCGCGCCTTGACGCGCAGCGCGGCGGGCGAAGTGTCGCCGCGCGCCACGATGTCCTCGGGAAAGCGCCCGCCCTCGGGCCATTCGCCGCTGCCGGCGACCACGAAGCCCGGCCCGGCGGCTTCGGCGGGGACCGTGTAGCAGAAGGCATGGAACGACGGCTCGGCGGGGGGGTCGATCTCGGGCGCGACATTGGAGCGCGCCACCGGGTTGAGCCCGGCGCGAAAGATGCGCCAGGCCTCGAGCACGGCAACGTAGCGCCGGTTGAATTCGCCGAAGCCGTCGAAGCTGAACGGCCGCGGCGAGCGCAGCTCGGCCGCGCACAGCGCGGTGCGGGGCCGGCCG
>JBAUTD010000095.1:0-1613 GCA_049582045.1 Burkholderiales bacterium | reverse complement strand
CCCGCGATCCGCTCGCCGCGCGGCACGCATGGTATGTGCTGGCGGAACTGGCCGACAGCGGCGAAGCGGCGGCGCTGCAAGCGCTCGCCGAGCAGGCACTGCTCGAATGCGCCGAGCACGGCGAGCTGCAGGACGTCGCGCTCGCGCACAGCGAAGCGCAGGCGCGCGCCCTTTGGCGAATCCGCGACACGATTCCGGAAGCGCAGTTTCGCAACGTCAAGCACGACGTCTCGGTTCCGGTGTCGCGCGTGCCGGAGCTGATCGAGCGCGCGTCGGTTGCGCTGGAAGCCGACTTTCCGGGCGTGCGGATCTACGCCTTCGGGCACATTGGCGACGGCAACGTCCACTTCAACGTCGGCATGCGCGACGCAGCGGCGACCGAGGACCTGATCAGGCGCCAGGACGCGGTCAATCACGTCGTCTACGGCGTGGTCGACGCGCTCGGCGGATCGATCTCGGCCGAGCACGGGCTCGGGCAGCTCAAGCGCGAGGAGATCCGCCGCCACAAGGATCCTCTCGAGCTCGAGCTCATGCGCGCGCTAAAGGACGCGCTCGACCCCCAGGGTCTGATGAACCCCGGCAAACTGCTCTGAGCGCTGCTCAGAGCTCGAGCGCTTCGCGCACCGCGTCGATGCCCGCAGCGGCGCAACGATCGTCTTCGGCCCCGCCGGGCGCACCCGAAACGCCGATCGCGCCGACCAGCGTGCCGCCGCTCTGGAGCATCTTCCCGCCGCCGAGCACGACCACGTTGCGCAGGCCGCGCACCCCGCTCTGCGGCTTGCCCGGCTGGGTCAGATCCACGAGCTCGCTGGTGTCGGTCCGGAAGCTTGCCGCGGTCCATGCCTTGCCAATCGCAGTGCGCACCGTGTGCGGCCCGGCGAAGCGGTCGCGCAGCACGACCTGCGGCGTGCCGCTGCGGTCGACCAGCGCCACGGTGACTTGATAGCCCAGCGCGCGACATTGCTTGAGCGCCGCCTGCGCCGCAAGCAGCGCGGTCTCGGGCGTCATGAATTTCACTTCGTAGGTGCTCTGCTGCGCCATGGCCGGAAACGCAGTGAAGGACGCGGCAATAAGCGCCGCAGCGAGTATGGGAGATTTCATGATTTCCACCTCAGGTTTTCGAAGGGACACGACGGCTGCGCGAGAGCGCAAGCGCTGCCGCCGTGAGGATGAAGACCGCAATCGCGAGCGCGTTGCCCGCGCCGCCTGCCGCACGCAGCGAAGCGCTCGTGCCCAGGTCACCCGCGATCCGAAGCGCGAGCGAGACATGCAGCAGCGCGAGCGGCGCGTACAGGATCGCGGAGTAGGGAAGCGCCACCCTCAGCACCGCCGGCAGGATCACGGGCGCGTGGCCGAACACCATGGAGAACACGAATCCGAGCAGGATGGCGTGCAGCGTGGCGTCCCACAGTGCGCGTCCGTCGTCGAATGCCGCGCCGCTTGCCAGCAGCACTGCGCCGAGCGCCAGCCATGCGTACCCCGCCAGCAGGCAAAGCGCGATGTAGCGTGTCAGCCCGTCCGCGCGCACCGTGCGCGTGACAATGTCGTAGCGCGCGAGCCAGGCCGCGCAGACGACGAGCAGCACGCCGAGCGTGCGCAAAGCGGGCCCGAAC
>JBAUTD010000094.1:0-2479 GCA_049582045.1 Burkholderiales bacterium | reverse complement strand
GTGCGACTCTGCTCGACTGCCCGCTTTCGGGCACCGGCGCCCAGGCGCGCACCCGGGATCTCGCGGTCTATGCCAGCGGGCCGCGCGCGGCGGTGCGCCGCTGCGCAGCGGTATTCGAGGGCTTCGCGCGCGCGCACTATTACGTCGGCGCTTTCGGCGCCGGCTCCAAGATGAAGTTCGTGGCCAACCTGCTGGTGGCGATCCACAATGTCTCTGCCGCGGAGGCGCTGGTGCTGGGCCAGAAGGCCGGGCTCGATCCGGCGCTGGTCTACAAGGTGGTGGGCGACGGCGCGGGAAGCTCGCGCATGTTCCAGGTGCGCGGCCCGATGATGGTCGCCGGGGACTATCGCGACGCGACCATGAAGGTCGAGGTGTGGCAGAAGGACATGGCCATCATCGCGGACTTCGCGCGTTCGCTCGGCTGTCCGACGCCGCTGCTTCTCGCGTCGGCGCCGCTGTACACCGCTGCGATCGCCGCCGGCCGTGGCCAGCAAGACACCGCGGCCGTATGCGCGGTGCTGGAGACAATGGCGGGTGTGAAACGCCGCGGACCGGGCTGATCGACGCGGTTGCGCGAGGTTGCGTAGTGATCGCCCGATCATTTAGCATCGCGGGAAACATCCGGGAGACGACGTGGGCCCCTATCTTGTCGGGGTGGACATCGGCGGCACGTTCACCGACTGCGTGGTGCTGGACGGCAAGGGGCGCATCACCGCCACCAAGTCTCCCTCGACGCCGGGCAATTTCGCCGAAGGCATGCTCGCCGCGCTCAACGTGGCGGCGGACCGGCTCGGGCTTTCGTTCGAGGACTTCTGCGCCCAGATCCGCGTTCTCACCCACGGCACCACGGTGGGCACCAACACGCTGATCCAGCGCAAGGGCGCGAAGATCGGACTGATCACGACCCGAGGCCACGAGGACGTGATGCACATCATGCGCGGCTCGCGCGGGGTGACCTCGCGCGAGCTGAGAAAGGTGGTGCATTTCCCCGAGAGCCAGAAGCCCGAGCCGATCGTGCCCAAGCGCCTGGTCGAGGGCGTCTCGGAGCGGGTCGATTGCTTCGGCGACGTGGTGGTGCCGCTGAACGAGGAGCAGGCCGAGGCGGCGATCCGGCGCCTGGTGGCGCAGGGCGTCGAGGCGATCGCGGTGTGCTTCCTGTGGTCTTTCCGCCATCCGGCTCACGAGCTGCGCGTCAAGGAGATGGCGCGCCGCATCGCGCCGAAGTTGTTCGTTTCCTGCTCGGTGGACATCGCGCCCAAGTGGGGCGAATACGAGCGCACCGCCGCCACGGTGCTCAACGGCTACATCGGCCCCGTGATGGCGCGCTACCTCGCGAATCTGGCCAAGCGCCTCGAGGGCGCCGGCTACCGCCGGCCGCTGCAGATCGCGCAATGCGGCGGCGGCTCGATCTCGGTCGACAAGGCGATGGGCTCGCCGCTTCTCACGCTGGATTCCGGGCCGGTGTCCGGCGTCACGGGGTCGGTCTACCTCGGCTCGCTGATGGGCATCGAGAACATCATCACCACCGACATGGGGGGCACCTCGTTCGACGTCGGCATCGTCTACGGCGGCCGGCCGCAGTATTCGTTCGTCTCGAACGTCGCGCAATACGAGTACTTCCTGCCCAAGGTGGATATCCAGGCAATCGGCTCGGGCGGCGGATCGCTCGCGCGCGTGGAGCCCGCCACGCGCACGCTGCAGGTGGGCCCCGAATCGGCCGGCGCCGATCCAGGCCCCGCCTGCTACGGCAAGGGCGGCGAGATGCCGACGGTCACCGACGCGGACGTGGTGCTGGGCTATATCAATCCGGACAATTTTCTCGGCGGCCGTATGCGGCTGGACCGCGCGAAGGCGGTGGCCGCGGTGCAGAAGGTGGCCGACGGCCTGGGGCTTTCGCTGCACGAGACCGCGAGCGGGATCGCGCGGGTGGCGGAATTCAAGATGGCCGACATCATCCGCAGGATGACGGTCGAAAAGGGCTTCGACCCGCGCGAATTCACCCTGTTCGCCTTCGGTGGTGCGGGCCCCGCGCATGCCGGCGTGTTCGGCGCCGAGCTCGGAGTGAAGAAGGTCATCATTCCGCAGAAGGAGATCGCTTCGACATGGTGCGCCTTCGGCGCTGCGTCTGCCGACATGCTGCACGTGCACGAGCAGACCGACATCCAGTCGAGCCCGTTCAGCGCGGCGCGGGTCAATCGCGCACTCGAGCAGCTCGAGCGCCGCGCGCACGCGCAGATGGACGAGGACGGCGTCGAGCGCCGCCGGCGCCGGCTCGCCTTTTCGCTCGACATGCGTCACCGCGGTCAGATAAACGAGGTCGAGGTGCTGCTGCCCGAGGGTCGCCTGGAAGGCGGCTTCGGCGAGAAGCTCGCGGGCCGCTTCTACGCGCGCTACGAGCAGCTCTACGGCAAGGGCTCGTCCTACCGCGGCGCACGGCTCGAGATCGTCACCCTGCGCCTGCGCGCGAGCGCCCCCACGC
>JBAUTD010000093.1:0-4327 GCA_049582045.1 Burkholderiales bacterium | reverse complement strand
CTCGGCGAACTGCAGCGTCGCCGACGGATCGGCGATCAGCGCGAGGCCCGACGGGCCGATCAGCATTCCCGCGACCAGATATCCCACCACCGCCCCCAGCCGCGCGCGGCGGAACAGCGGCACCAGCGCGACGGCGGTAAGGAGAAAGACGGCGGCTTGCTGCAGGCTGTTCATGGGCGGAATCCGGCCGAGAACGGAAGTCTAGCGCCCACGGGCCGTCCCTACGCGCTTTTCGGGTCGCGCAGGAAATTCAGCAGCGCGTCGAAGGGTATCGGTTTGCAGTACAGATAGCCCTGCATCTCGTCGCACTTGAGCAACCGCAGGATCTTCGCCTGCTCCTCGGCGTCGACGCCTTCGGCCACGACCGACATCCTGAGCGAATGGGCAAGCGAGATGATGGTCGAAACGAGCGTCATCGTGTCCGGCTCGTTGAGCATGGTGATGACGAACGAGCGGTCGATCTTGATCGTCTGCACGGGCAGCTTGGCCAGGTAGGCGAGCGACGAGTAGCCGGTGCCGAAGTCGTCGATGGCGATGCCCAGCCCCATCTCACGCAGGCTGGCGAGCTTCTCGATGTTCGCGTGCACGTCATGCATCAGCACGCTCTCGGTGACCTCGACGTCGATGCCTGGCGCCGCAGTACCTCGGCTCAGAATGTCCTGCATGGTCGCGACGAAGTCGGACTTGCGCAGCTGGATCGGCGAAACGTTGACGGCAATGCGCACCTCGGGCATTCCGGCCGCGGCCAGCCGCGCGTAGTCGGCCACCGCCTGCCCTGCCACCCAGGCGCCGACCTCCAGAATCAGGTCCGTTTCCTCGAGCAGCGGTATGAAGCTGCCCGGCGCAACGAGGCCGGAATCCCCGCTCTGCCAGCGCAGGAGCGCCTCGACGCCGACGCAGCGGTGCGTCTCGAAATCCAGCTTGGGCTGGTAGTGCAGAACGAATTCCTTGCGCTCCAGGGCCCGCAGCAGGCGACCTTCCAGGTCGAGCCTTTCCGCCACGCGCTGGCTCATCTCCTTCGTGTAGAACAGGTAGCGCGCGCTCGTCGCCTTGGCGCTCTTGAGCGCCGACTCGGCGTTCTGATATAGCGCGTCCGCGTCGGGGCCATCATCCGGGTAGAGCGCGAGGCCGTAGCGCGCCGACAGCCTCAGATCCGACTCGCCGAGCCGGAAGGGCGGGCCGAAGATCTCCCGGTAGCGTTCCTCCGCCAGGCGCGCGACATGGTCTTCGCTGCGCATTTCCGGCACGATCACCGCGAAGCGGTCGCCGAGTATGCGCGCCAGCAGGTCGCGGTCGAACGCGTGGACGACGCAGCGCGCGGCGACCTGGCGCAGCAGCTCGTCCCCGGCATGCCGGCCGAGCGTGTCGTTGAAGGTCTTGAAGTGCTCGATGTCGAACGCCAGCACCGCGAGCCGCCCGCCTTCGCGCGCAGCGGTGCGGATATGCTGCCTCAGGCGCTCGCGGAAGAGCTTATGGTTGGCGAGCCCGGTCAGTGCGTCGTAGTAGGTCAGGTTCTCCAGGCTCTCCTGCTGGATGATGTGGGCGTGCGCGAACGCCACGTCGCCCGCGAGCTCCGCGAACAGCCTGAGCTCCTCGGCATCGAAGAAATCCTTCTCCGCCGACTGCAGACCCAGCACGCCGACCGCGCCGCCGTCGACGACCAGAGGGAAGATCGCGATGGAGCAGATGCCGCGCTTCAGGCACTCGTCGCGTCGCGGCACGCGCGGATCGTTCTGCGCGTCGTTCGACACCGCCGCGCGCAGGGTGCCGAGCGCCTCGCCCACCAGCCCGTAACCGGGGTCGTTGTCCTCTCCCGTGGCGAGCGGCACGGCGTCGAGCAGGATGTGGCGCACCTCGCCTTCGGCCGCCACGACCTCGAGCTCCGCGTGCCCATGCGTGCAGATGCCGATCCAGGCTGCACGGAAGTGACCCATGCCGGTCGCGATGCGGCAGGCTTCGCGGAACAGGACGTTGCGGTCGCTGACTCTGACGATGAGCGAATTGATCCCGCTCAGCACGGCGTAGGTGCGGTTCAGGCGCTCGATGCGCCGCTCCGCGTGCTTGCGCTCCGAGATATCGCGCGCGATCTTCGAGGCCCCGATGACCGCGCCGGCCGCGTCGACGATCGGGGAGACCGTGAGCGAGACGTCGAGCTCGCTGCCGTCCCTGCGCAGGCGCCGCGACTCGAAGTTCCTGATCCGCTCGCCGCGCGCGATGCGGGCCAGGATCTCGCGTTCCTCGTCCCGCAGGTCGGGCGGGACGATCAGCGAGATGTTCTCGCCGACGATTTCGTCGGCCGCGTAGCCGAACATGCGCTGCGCGGCCGGGTTCCATTCCCGGATCGTGCCGTCCAGCGACTTGCCGATGATCGCGTCGTCCGCCGACTCGACGATCGCCGCGAGCAGGGCGTCACTGTTTGCCGGGCGCCGCCGTCCTCCGTTGCTTTGCATAGGCCGGCCAAATGCATCGCCCCGGAAGGCGACACGTCCGCCCGCGCTCTTTCCGGCGGCCCCGAGCCCGACCCCGGCCTCGGGGCCATTCCGACTGGCGCTGCCGCGCCCCCAGCGTAGTGCGCGTTTCGACGCAGCGCAATGGGCCGCCGACAAGGAATTTCGCGCTGCCGCCCCGGGGGCTGGACGTTCAGATAAGGTAGCGCTTGCCCACCGCCGAGGGCGCGAGCACCTGGTCGCCGAACGCCTGCGCCAGCGCCGACAGCGCGCGCCAGCCCGTGCAGTGACCCGGCGCGAGCAGCTTGAGCCCGAGCTTCTTCAGATCCGTGACAGTTTGGGGGATCGCCTTCTCGGTGATCCCGGACAGGTGCATGCCGCCCATCGCGCCGTAGAGCGGGGCCTTGGGAAACTCGCGCTTCGCGTGCCGCAGCACGTTGTTGATCCCCGCGTGCGAGCAGGCCGAGAACACGAACTGGCCCTTGTCGCGCACGCGCACCGTGACGAAGCGCTCGTCCATCAGCAGCGGGTCCGGCTCCCAGGACTTGCCGTCGGCCGCGCGCCGCATGTGGCCCGGCAGGCCGACCTCGTAGCGCGTGCGGCGCGGAATCTCGCCGCTCAGCCAGAACGCGCCGCCGCACAACGACTGCGGCTCGCGCGTGTTGACCACCTTCGCGCCCGCCTCCGCGAGCAGCTTCGGGTCGGGCACCGGCTCGTGCACCGCCATCTCGCCGGTCGGGCGCTGCGTCGCGCGCTGCGCGAACATCCCGGGATGGACGTAGCACGGCACCTCGCCCCTGCCGCGGCGGCTCGAGATCGCGTCAAGCGCGGCGAGCAGCCCGCCGGCGTGGTCCCAGTGCCCGTGCGACAGCACCACCGCGTCGATCGCGCCGAAATCCACCCCGAGAATCCCCGCGTTGCGCAGGAAAGTCGCTCCTTCCGGGCCCGCGTCCAGCAGCAGGGTCTTCTTCGCACCGTCTCTGTACGCCGTGATCAGCAGCGACAGTCCGTGGTGCGCGCAACAGATCGCTCCTCCCGAGACGATGCGCATCCGCCCGCCCGTGATCAGCCCGGTCCACTCCGGGATCACGTTCTTGGGCGTGGTCGACAGGCTGTCGGTGACGTTGTCCACCAGCACCAGCACCTCGAGTCGGTCGACGACGGTCATTTCAGCCATGACTCCCTCCACGCGATCGAAAGTCGCATTCAGTCCCCGCCAAGCTTAAGGCGATTCGGCCTTCGGCGGGCGAAACACGCTGCGCCTTTCGCAGAGTCGCATTGGGATTCGGCTTGACGTGCGGCAAGGGGCCGCGAATCATTCCGTTTGCGCGCTTGGCTGCCACCGGACCCAATGCTCGGGCTCGAAGCCGAGCGGAATGAAACGAGGTTACTGATGAAGATCGCAAGCTTATTTGCCGGCCTGGTCTTTGCATACTGCGGGTCATCATTTGCGGCCCCGCACTTGTGGAGCGGGAATCAATTGTCGACTTACTACCGGGCCTACGTGTCCGCGAGTACAGGCAGCGGCAAGAGCAGGGATCTGAGCAGCTTCGCGCTCTATCTCGGTTACATCCGCGGCGCATACGAAATCCTGGCGGTCTCGCCCGACGCGATCATGTGCATGGATGAGTCCGTTACGCTCAAGCAGATCGGGGATGTCGTCGGCCGTTACATGATGGAACACCCGAAACAGCTGGATCTGCCGGCCAGTTTTCTCGTTCGCAAGTCGCTGAAAGATGCATTTCCATGCAAGTAGCGCGAGGATCCCGCCGAGCTTAGGTCGATTCAGCCGCCCGCGGGCGAAACGCTTTGCGCCTTGCGCAGCAGCGCGGACAGCTTCTTGGCCCAGCCGGGGTGGCGGCGCCACAGCGGCCCGAGCG
>JBAUTD010000092.1:0-1585 GCA_049582045.1 Burkholderiales bacterium | reverse complement strand
GGCCGAGCACGATCCGAACTCCAGGCAATGCCTGATTTCGCTTTCCAAACCCGTTGCCGAGGCAACGCTGAAAGAGCTTGATCGGCAACTCCTGACGCTGCCAACCCGGGATGTGGCCGGGGTGTCATGGCGGGACCATGGGGAGGTCGTCGTGGCGGAAACACCCGAAGAGGCGGCAGCTTTGTCCGACGCTTGGGCCCCCGAACACTTGGAGGTCCAGACTGAAGACTGGCGCTTTTTCCTGCAACGTTGCCAAAACTACGGCTCCATGTTCTGCGGCGAGGAGACCACGGTCTCTTACGGTGACAAAACCATTGGGACTAACCACGTCCTGCCTACGATGCGGGCCGCCCGCTACACCGGCGGCTTGTCCGTCCACAAGTTCGTCAAGACCGTAACGTATCAGCATGCCACAAAGGAAGGTTCGCTGGGGATCGCCCGCGTCTGCGAGAGAGCATGCAACTATGAGAACATGCTGGCGCACGGACTCAGTTGCCGCGTCAGGATTGAGAAATATGGCAAATAAACCACCGCGCGAGACGGACGGGGATGGTGCTGGAACCGCAACAGCGAGAGCATTCCCCCGCAGTTTGCTGCGGGGGTAGCAAGTCCTTCAGGATCGATAGACAGGAATCACATAGGGGCCTTCCGGGACCACGGCGACGTGGCTGTCCTGGTGGGCCTTTGTGCTTTCCAGGACCGCTTTCTCGATGGAGGCGACCGGCTCGACGAAGACATCCATTAGATCGGAAGGCTTCAAACCGGTGGTATAGAGCTGGACGCTTGCCTTCCGCAGGGCCTTGATCAGCATCTGGGTCTGCCACTCGTCGACCCGCGCCAGGTTGCGGGTCATGATCTCGGCCATGAAGGCGTCGGGCCCCAGCCGGCAGAGCCTGCGCTGGGCCTCCACGAACTCCGAGCTGCCCATGCCCTCGGAGCATTCGCTCGCAATCACGATGGTGCCCCCGGGCGCGAGGATGTCCAAGACGCCGACCATACCCTTGATCGTCTGGTAGTAGGTCTTGTCCAGGGGGTAGCCGGCACTCGTGGTGACGACCGTCTTGAAGCGCCGCGGCACAGACACTTCCGCATACTGGCGCATGAACGCCACGGCCGCCAAGTGGCTTTCCTCGACCTCCCCAAAGTTCACGAACCCGATGCGCCGCTCCTCGTCGATGACGACATTCAGGGCGTAGACCTCCCCTACCGCCCGCACGATGTGCAGCTGCTCGCGATGCAGAGGGTTGCCGTCGATGACGCAGTTGGCGGCGTTGGGGTGGTCCAGGATGCCGCCCGCGTGCAGCCGGAAGATCGTGTCGCAGTGCGCGACCCCGGGGACCACTAGCTTGCGCCCGCCGGAGTAGCCCGCCATGAAGTGCGGCTCGACCAGGCCCACCGTTATGCGTAGCTCGGCTGCAACAAAGCGCCGGTCGATCAACATCGGGATCCCGGAGGGGGTTCGGCCGAGGTCCGCATGGGCCTGCCGGTCCCGGCCGAAATGGTTTTCGATGCGCACCGACTTGAACACCGCCTCCGAGCCGATAACCTCGCGCAGTTCCTCGCCCGTGTTGGGACGGTGCAGGCC
>JBAUTD010000091.1:0-4501 GCA_049582045.1 Burkholderiales bacterium | reverse complement strand
GCACGCGTCCGAGCGCCGCCTGCGCGCCCTGGCTGCCGCCGATCTCGAGCTGGTAGAACTCCTCGCCATGCTTGTCGACGCCGAGGATGCCGATGTGCCCCACGTGGTGGTGTCCGCAGGCGTTCATGCAGCCCGAGATGTTGAGGTCGAGCTCGCCGATGTCGAACAGGTAGTCCAGGTCGTCGAAACGGCGCTGGATCGCCTCCGCGACCGGGATCGAGCGCGCGTTGGCGAGCGAGCAGAAGTCGCCGCCCGGGCAGGAGATGATGTTGGTCAGCAGGCCGATGTTGGGCGTGGCGAGGCCCGCCGCGCGCAGCGCCTGCCACAGCGCGGGCAGGTCGCGCCGCGCGACGTCGGCGAACACCAGGTTCTGCTCGTGCGTGACGCGCAGCTCGCCGAAGCTGTAGCGCTCGGCGAAATCGGCGATCGCGTCCATCTGCCCGGCGCTCACGTCGCCCGGCGGCACGCCCGTCTTCTTTAGCGACAGCGTCACCGCGCAGTAGCCGGGCCGCTTGTGCGGATGAACGTTGCGCCGCTCCCACGCGGCGAAACCCGGGACAGACCTCACTTTTTTTAGAGTGAATTCAGCGTCTTCGGGTCGCAAATCGGGGTCTGTCCCCGGTTTACTGAAGCGGGATTGGATTCGCTCGATGTCGGCTTCGGTCAGGGTCGCGGGGCCGTCTTTGAGGTGGGCCCACTCGGCTTCGACTTCGCGCGCGAAGGCTTCGGGGCCGAGCGCCTTGACCAGGATCTTGATCCGCGCCTTGTGGATGTTGTCGCGCCGGCCGTGGCGGTTGTACACGCGCAGGATCGCTTCGAGGTATGAGAGCAGGTGGCGCCAGGGCAGGAACTCGCGGATGACGTGCCCGACGATCGGGGTGCGGCCGAGACCGCCGCCCACCGCGACCCGAAAGCCCACCTCGCCCGCGTCGTCCCTCGTCGCGGCGAGCCCGATGTCGTGCACCAGGATCGCGGCGCGGTCGGCGGCGCTGCCCGAGACGGCGATCTTGAACTTGCGCGGCAGCCAGCTGAATTCCGGGTGCAAGGTCGACCACTGGCGGATCAGCTCGCACCACACGAACGGGTCCACCACCTCGTCGGGCGCGATGCCGCCGAAGTGATCGGCGGTGACGTTGCGGATGCAGTTGCCCGAGGTCTGGATCGCGTGCATCTGCACCGTGGCGAGCTCGGCGAGGATTTCGGGCACGTCCTCGAGCCGCGGCCAGTTGAACTGGATGTTCTGGCGCGTGCTGAAGTGGCCGTAGCCGCGGTCGTAGCGGCGCGCGATGTGCGCGAGCTTTCGCAGCTGCACCGAGGAAAGCAGGCCGTAGGGAATCGCGACGCGCAGCATCGGCGCGTGGCGCTGGACGTAGAGGCCGTTCCTGAGCCGCAGGTGCTTGAACTGCTCCTCGTCGAGCTCGCCCGCGAGGTAGCGCCGGGTCTGGTCGCGGAACTGGGCGACGCGCTCGTTTACCAGTTGCTGGTCGGTTTCGTCGTAGCGGTACATGCCGCGCAGGCTACGCATCGCCCGCCGCGGGCGGAAATACCGATTCCGCACATCTATATAACCAAACGTTCATAAGTATTTGCTCTTATATAATTCTCCAGCATGAAGCTCCAGCAGCTGCGCTACCTGGTGGAAGTCGCCCGGCGCGGCCTCAACGTGTCCGAGGCCGCGCAGGCGCTGCACACCTCGCAGCCGGGCGTGTCGAAGCAGATCCGCGCGCTCGAGGACGAGCTCGGCGTCGCGGTGTTCGAGCGCCGCGGCAAGCGCCTGACCGCGCTTACCGAGCCGGGCAAGGCGGTGATCGAGATCGCCGAGCGCGTGCTGGCCGAGACCGCCAACCTCAGGCGCGCGGGCGCCGAGTTCGCGGACGAAAAGCTCGGCACCCTGACCATCGCCACCACGCACACCCAGGCGCGCTACGCGCTGCCCCAGGCGGTCGCGGCGTTCAAGCGCCGCTATCCCGGCGTGCGGCTGCTGATCCACCAGGGCAACCCGACCCAGATCTGCGAGCAGGTGATCGCCGGCGAGGCGGACCTCGCGATCGCCACCGAGGCGATCGCCAATCATCCGGAGCTGGTGTCGCTGCCGTGCTACCAGTGGAACCGCTGCGTGGTGGTGCCGCCGCGCCACGCGCTGCTGAAGGCGAAACCGCTCACGCTCGAGGCGCTCGCCGCGCACCCGATCGTCACCTACGACTTCGCCTTCGCCAACCGCTCGCTGGTGCAAAAGGCGTTCGAGGCGAGGGAGCTCTCGCCCAACGTGGTGCTCACCGCGCTCGACGCCGACGTGATCAAGACCTACGTCGAGCTGGGCCTGGGCGTGGGCATCATGGCGAAGATGGCGTTCGACGCGAAGCGCGACCGCGGCCTGCGCGCGATCGACGCCTCGCACCTTTTCGAATCGAGCACCACGCGCCTGGGCATCAAGCGCGGCGCGTGGCTGCGGCGCTACGCCTACGACTTCATCGAGTTCTTCGCTCCACATCTTCCGCGCGCGCTGGTCGAGCGCGCCGCGCGCGGCGACACCGGCGCCCAGTACGACCTGTAAACCGGGGACAGGTCTTGTACTTTCCGATCTCGATTTAGCGAATTACATCTTGAATTCGGGGTCTGTCCCCGGTTTGTGCAAGCGCATTGCAAGTCCCATGAAAAGCTGGTGAATGGAACATTGCCGCGCCGCTGCAACGGTGCTATCAGACGGCATGGGGGGACGTCGCATTGATCGCTCATCAGTTAGAGGAGGAACGGCATCATGAATGACAGTGCATCAATCAAGCTCGCGGCGCTGCTCGGTTGCGCGGCCCTGGCCGCGCCGCTGTCGCTGCTCGCGGCGACGAGTCCCTCGCCTGAGCAGTACGTGAACGCGGCGGGAAACAACAGCGAATGGATCCTGCCGGCCAAGAGCTACAGCGGCAACCGCTACGTGACCGCGTCGCAGATCACGCCGCGCAACGTGAGGCAGCTCAAGCGCATCTGGAAATTCAAGATCGACGACAACGCGGGCGTGGAAACCGCGCCGATCGTCTGGAACGGCATGGTGTACGTCACTTCGGCGCACGACCACGTCTACGCGCTGAACGCCAAGACCGGCAAGCTCGCGTGGGAGTTCAAGGACAACCCGCACGTTCTCGCGTTCGCCGCCAACCGCGGCGTGGGGCTGATGGACGGCAACGTCTACGTCGCCACGCTCGACGGCCACCTGATCGCGCTCAACGCCAAGACCGGCAAGAAGGTCTGGGACGTGACCGCCGCGCACGATACGAGCAACACCTTCTATTCGATGGCGCCGGTTCCGTATCACAACGCCAAGACCGGCAAGGACATGCTGCTGCTGGGCGCCTCCAACGGCGACTGGGGCGGCATCGGCTACATCACCGCCTTCGATCCGAAGAACGGCGACCGGATCTGGGAGTGGGAAACCATCCCCGGGCCGGGCGAGCCGGGCCACGACAGCTGGAGCGGCGATTCGTGGAAGCGCGGCGGCGCGGCGGTATGGAGCGGCGTGGCGATCGACCCGCAGACCGACACGCTGTACATGGACCTGGGCAACCCGCAGCCGGATTTCCTCGGCACGGAGCGCAAGGGCAGCAACCTGTACAGCAACTCGATGGTCGCGCTCGACATCTCGGGCGACAAGCCGACGCTCAAGTGGTATCACCAGTTCATCCCGCACGATACGCACGACTGGGATCCGGCCATGCCGCCGGTGCTGTTCCACGGCAAGGTCAACGGCCAGGATCGCGCGCTGGTGGCCGCAGGCGACAAGGGCGGCAATTTCTGGATCCTGGACGCCGGTACGGGTGATCTGGTCGATCACACCGTGGTGAGCTTCCAGAAGGGCCAGAACACCGAGCCCAGCCGCGAGGGCAACATCGCCTGCCCGAACACCAACGGCGGCATCGAGTTCAACGGCGGCAGCTACGATCCGGGCACCAACGCGTTCATCGTGCCGAGCGTCAACCAGTGCGGACGCTGGAAATCGCACGAGCAGGCGGTGTACATCGCCGGCCAGTTCTACCTCGGCGGCGGCTTTCCCGAGCTCGTCGGGCCTTCGACCGGGCAGCTGAACGCGATCGACGTCTCGACCGGCGTGTTCCAGTGGCGGCACTACTACAAGCTGCCGTCGATCGCCGGCGTGCTGACCACCAAGAGCGGGCTCGCGTTCACCGGCGAGCTGAACGGCAATTTCGACGCCTTCGAGGCGAAGAACGGCAAGCTGCTGTGGCACTACCGCACCGGCTCGCCGATCGTCGCCCCGCCGAGCGCGGTCGAGGTCGGCGGCAAGGAGGTCGTGCTCATCGCCTCGGGCAAGCCGAGCATCGGCATGTCCGGCGTGAAGGAGCTGCCGAAGAAGGATGAAGGCGAGATGATCTCCGCCTTTGCGCTCGGTAAGTGAGCGAACGAGTGGGCGGACCTTTCCCGCCCGCCCGCTCCCGGCCGGCCCGCTCGCGCGGGCCGGTTGCGTTGTGGGCGGGGCTATCGCTGGCGTGCGCGC
>JBAUTD010000090.1:0-6343 GCA_049582045.1 Burkholderiales bacterium | reverse complement strand
GCGACGGACGGGTGCGACGCCGGCTCGCCGCCCGGCATCATCGGCAGGTAGATCGCCACCAGCACGCCCAGCAGGGCGACACCGCCCAGCGCGAGCGCCACGCGGCCGCGAATCGCCCACAGGGCGTCGAAAGCGTCTGACAGGACGAGCAGGAATTTCATGGTTCGGTCCCCGGTGCGAAGCGCAATGATACGGACTGCTCAGGCCGCGCGCTTGCGTTTTGCGTGCGCCATGAGGACCGCGATCGCGCACGACGCGGCGCGCGACTCGGCGCTGTCGGCGCGGCTGGTCAGCACGATCGGCACGCTCGCGCCGACGACCACGCCGGCGAGCAGCGCTCCGGCGAGATACTCGAGCTGCTTGGCGAGCATGTTGCCGGACTCGAGGTCGGGCACTACGAGGATGTCGGCGCGCCCGGCCACCGCCGAGAGGATCCCCTTGGTTTTGGCGGCGACCAGCGACACCGCGTTGTCGAACGCGAGCGGCCCGTCGAGCACGCCACCGGTGATCTGACGCCGGTCGGCCATCTTGCACAGGGCCGCGGCGTCGGTCGTGGCGCGCATGGCGGGGTTCACCGTTTCGACCGCGGCCAGGATCGCCACCTTCGGCTCGGCGACGCCGAGCACGTGAGCAAGGTCGATCGCGTTCTGCACGATGTCGACCTTCTCGGCGAGGGTGGGGTCGATATTGATCGCCGCGTCCGTGATCAGAAGCGGCCGCGGGTAGGTCTGAACGTCGGCCAGGAAAACGTGGCTGATGCGTCGCTCGGTGCGCAGGCCGCTTCCCGCGGCGACCACCTCCTCCATCAACTCGTCGGTGTGCAGCGAGCCCTTCATCAGCGCTTCGGCGCGGCCCGCGCGTACCAGCGCGACGGCCTGCGCCGCCGCGGCGTGGCTATGCGGCGCGTCCACGATCTCGATTCCTTGGAGATCGAACTCGTGCTCCTCGGCCACCGCGCGGATCCTCGCCGCCGGCCCGACCAGGATCGGTACGATCAGGTCGGCTCTGAGGGCGGTCATCACGCCGCCGAGGGATTCGGCGTCGCACGGATGCACGACCGCCATCGGAATCGACTCCATTCCCTTCGCGCGCGCGAGCAGGCTCTGGTAGCGCGCCGCGCGGTCGAAGATGGTCACGCCCGGCAGCTCGATGCGCGTGCGCTTGATCTTCTCGGTCGGGGCCAGCACCTCGGCGGTGCCCCGGATCACTTTCTGCCCGTCCTGATTGGTGCAGGCGCAATCGAACACGATGTGGCGGTTGTGGTCGAACTTGCGCGTTGCGGTGAGGGTCACCGTGATGGTGTCGCCCACGCCGACGGGACGCGAGAAGTGCAGCGTCTGGTCGACGTAAATCGTGCCCGGCCCGGGGAACTGGGTCCCGAGCACGGTCGAGATCAGCGCGCCGCCCCACATGCCGTGCGCGATGACCTCGTGGAACATGCTGCTCTTGGCGTACTCGGGGTCGACGTGGGCCGGGTTGACGTCGCCGGACATGACCGCGAAGAGCTGGATGTCCTCCGGCTTGAGGGTGCGGGTCAGGCTCGCCGAATCGCCGACCTGGATCTCGTCGTAGGTGCGATTCTCGATGTAGTCCGTGCGTGTCATGATTGCGGCTCTGGGGCGATGCGACAGCCCGCAATGTATTCCACCAAGCCTGCGCCTCCCTTGCGAAATGTCAAACTGCCGCGGCTGAGCTTCGACCCGGCGCTGCCGGTCAGCGCCCGCCGGGAGGAGATTCGCGCCGCCATTGAGCGCAACCAGGCGGTCATCGTCTGCGGCGAGACCGGCTCGGGCAAGACCACCCAGCTGCCCAAGATCCTGCTCGAGATGGGGCGCGCCGCGGCCGGACTCATCGGTCATACTCAGCCGCGCCGCATCGCCGCGCGCTCGGTCGCGGCGCGTATTGCCGAGGAGCTCGGCAGCGAGCTCGGCGCCGTGGTGGGCTACAAGGTTCGCTTCCAGGACCGGCTCGGCCCGGACGCGCTGGTGAAGCTGATGACCGACGGCATCCTGCTGGCCGAAACGCAGGGCGACCCGCAGCTGCGCCAATACGGCACCATCGTGATCGACGAGGCGCACGAGCGCAGCCTCAACATCGATTTCCTGCTCGGCTACCTGGTACGCCTGCTGCCGCGGCGCCCGGACCTGAAACTCGTCGTCACGTCGGCGACCATCGACGCGGAGCGTTTCTCGCGCCATTTCGGCGGCGCGCCGGTGATCGAGGTCTCGGGCCGGCTGTATCCGGTCGAAGTGCGCTACCGCCCGGTCGGCGGCGACGCGGAGGACACCACGCGCAAGGAGGAGGAGCAGGCGCTCGCCGACGCGGTGGACGAGCTGTGCGCGCAGGGGCCGGGCGATGTGCTGGTGTTCCTGCCGGGCGAACGCGAGATTCGCGATGCGGCGGAGGTGCTGCGCAAGCAGCACCCGTCCGGCACGGAGCTGTTGCCGCTGTACTCGCGCCTGAGCGCGGCCGAACAGGACAGGGTGTTCAGGCCCGGGGGCGGGCGGCGCATCGTGCTCGCGACCAACGTCGCCGAGACGTCGCTCACCGTGCCGCGCATCCGGTTCGTGGTCGATACCGGCCTCGCGCGGGTCAAGCGCTACAGCTACCGCAACAAGGTCGAGCAGCTGCGGGTCGAGAACATCTCGCAGGCGTCCGCGAAGCAGCGCGCCGGGCGTTGCGGGCGGGTGGCGGACGGCGTGTGCATCCGCCTGTACTCCGAGGAGGATCACGGCCGGCGCGCGCCGTTCACCGATCCGGAGGTGCTGCGCTCGTCGCTCGCCGCGGTGATCCTGCGCGCTGCGAGCCTCGGCCTGGGCGCGGTCGAGGATTTCCCGTTCCTCGATCCCCCAAGCCCGCGCGCGATCGCCGACGGCTACGCCCTGCTCGCCGAGCTCGGCGCGGTGGACGAGGCGAAGCAGCTGACCGAGACGGGTAGCGAGCTGGCGAAGCTGCCGCTCGACCCGCGTATCGGCCGCATGCTGATCGCGGCGCGGGGCGAGGGCTGCCTCGAGCAAGTGCTTGTGATCGCCTCCGCGCTCTCGGTGCAGGATCCGCGCGTGCGCCCGATGGACAACCCGGCGGCCGCGGACGAGCGCCACAAGCGCTTCGCCGACGAGCGCTCTGACTTCCTCGCCTTCATCAAGATGTGGCAGCTGTTCGAGGGCAAGTGGGAGAAGGCCTGCCGCGAGAACTCGCTCTCGGTTCCGCGCATGCGCGAGTGGCGCGACGTGCACTCTCAGCTGCACGCGACCGTGGCGGAGCTAGGCTGGCGAGTCTCGCGCGCCGACCCCGCGCGGCCGGAAGGCTACCGAGCGATCCACCGCGCGCTGCTCACCGGGCTGCTCGGCAACGTCGGACTGCGCGACGCGGAGGGTGGTGGCTACACCGGCGCGCGCGGGATCAAGTTCTGGGTACATCCCGGCTCGTGGGCGCGCAAAGCCGGCAGGTGGCTGGTCGCGGCGGAGCTGGTCGAAACCACCCGCCTCTATGCGCGCACGGTCGCCGCGATCGAGCCCCAGTGGCTGGAAGATCTCGGCGCGCACCTGATGAAGCGCCATCGGGAGCGCCCGCACTGGGAAAAGACGCGTGCGCAGGTTGTGGCGCTCGAGCGCGGGACGCTGTACGGGCTGCCGGTATACGCCAACCGGCGAATCCATTACGGGCCGCTCGACCCCGGTCTGGCGCGCGAGATATTCATTCGCTCGGCGCTGGTGGAGGGCGAGTTCGAGACGCGCGCGCCCTTCTTCGCGCACAACCGAAAGCTGGTGCACGAGATCGAGCGGCTCGAGCATAAGTCGCGCCGACCCGACATCCTGGTGGACGACGGACTGATCGAGGCGTTCTACGACGCGCGAATTGCGCAGGGTATCCACAACGGCGCCGACTTCGAAAAGTGGCGCAGGGAGGCCGAGCGCGAGGACCCGAAGCGGTTGTTCCTGCGGCGCGAAGATCTGATGCGGCACGAGGCCGCCGGCATCACGACCGAGAACTTTCCGCCGCGGCTGCAATTGGGCCTGAATACGTTCGAGCTGGAGTACACCTTCGAGCCGGGCTCGGCGCGCGACGGAGTGACGCTCACGGCGCCGGTCGCGTTGCTCAACCAGGTTCCGGCAGCGCGCTCCGAGTGGCTGGTGCCGGGCCTGCTGAAGGAGAAGGTCCGACTGCTGGCCAAGTCGCTGCCGCAGCGGCTGCGCCACAAGCTCGGGCCGCTCGAGGACTTCGCCGACGATTTCCTCGCCGCGCAGGCGCCGTCGGATCTGCCTCTCGCGACGGCGCTCGCGCGCCATATCCGCGCCGAGCTCAATCTCGAGGTTCCACTGGATGCCCTGCGGCCCGACTCGGTGCCGCCTCACCTGCAGATGAACTTCCGGGTCGTGGATGAGCACGGCCGGCAGCTCGCGATGGGCCGCAACCTGGCCGATCTCAAGCGCGAGCTCGCCGGCCAGATGCAGGCCGTGCTGCAGGAGGAGGCGCCGGCGGAGGATAGCGAGCGCTACAGCGCGTGGACGTTCGGCGACCTTGAGGAAATCATGGAGCTGCGGCGCGGCGGCCAGACCCTAGTCGGCTACCCGGCGCTGGCCGATGCGGGCGACGGCGTCACGCTGCAGGTGTTCGATGCGCCCGAGCGCGCGGCCGCGGTCCATCGCGCCGGGGTGCGCCGGCTGCTCGCGATCGTCTTCCGTGAGCGGATCCGGGAGATCGAGAAATCTGTCGCGCGGGACAACGCGCTGAACCTTCAGTTCGCCCAGCTTGCGGGCGAAGTTCAGCTCGGCGACGAGGTAGTGGGCGCAGCGCTCGAGCGCAGCTTTCTCGCCGATTCGCTGCCGATGCGGCAGGCCGACTTCGGGCGCCGGGTCGAGGAGGGCCGCAGCCGTCTGAATCTGATCGCACAGGAGATCGTGCGCACCGTGTCGACGATCCTGACCGAGCACGCGCAGGTGCAAAAGCGGATCGGCGCGGTCGCCAAGGCTTTCCCGCAGGCGACCGAAGACGTCTCGGCGGGCCTGGCGCGGCTGCTGCATCCGCGCTTCGTGTCGCGCACGCCCTGGGCGCGGCTGCAGCATTTTCCGCGCTACCTGAAGGCGGCGGTGCTGCGCCTGGACAAGTTGCGCGCCGATCCGGCGCGCGATGCGCGGCTGATGGCCGATTTCGCTCCGCTGCACGCCGCCTGGCAGCGCGAGTACTCGGCGCGCGAGAAGGCGGGGGCGCTCACGCCGGAGATCGAGCAGTTCCGCTGGCTGCTCGAAGAGTTGCGCGTGTCGCTTTTCGCGCAGACCCTGAAGACCCCGGTGCCCGTGTCGGTCAAGCGGCTGGCGAAGTTGTGGCAAAGTATCAGGCACGCAAGACCTTGAGCACCATGCGCGGCATCGGTCCCTCGATCACGTTCGCTCTCGCCAACCTGTTGCACCCCAGGATGCTCTGGCTGATGCTCTGGCCGGTTCTGGTCGCGACCGGGCTTTGGGGCGCGGCCGCGATCTGGAGCTGGACCGGGCTGGTGGCGTGGCTCGCACAGGCACTTCAGCGCTGGATCGAGAGCGCCACCTTCTTCGTGCACTGGGACGCGAGCACCGTAGCGCTGATTGCGGCCAAGATTCTCGTGATCGTGGGCCTGGTGCCGTTGATCCAGCTCACCGCACTGCTGATACTCGGCGTGTTCGGCATGCCGGCAATGGTCGATCATGTTGCCGAGCGCGCGTTCCCCGCGCTCGCCCGCCGCCGCGGCGGCAGCTTTGCCGGCAGCGTCTGGAACTCGGCGGTCGGCGTCGCGGGCCTTGTGCTGCTCGGCGCGGTGTCGATTCCTTTCTGGATCTTCCCGCCGCTGTGGCCGGCGATCCCGGTGGCCATCATGGGCTGGGTCAACCAGCGCATCCTGCGCTACGACGCGCTCGCCGAGCACGCCGACGCGCTCGAAATGCGCACGGTCTTCTCGCGCCGCCGCGCGGCCATGTACCTGTTGGGAGTGGTGCTCGCGCTGGTGGCGTACATCCCCGTCATCGGGCTGTTCGCGCCGGTGCTGTTCGGGCTTGCATTCATTCACTTCCTCCTGGCCGAGCTGCAGGCAGTGCGCGACGAGCCGATCGAGGCGACGGCGGTGCCGCAGTGAACGCGCCCATCGGCGCGCTGGTGATCGGGGACGAAATCCTGGTCGGCAAGCGCAAGGACAAGCACTTCGAGTTCCTCGTCGCGGCCATGGCGGCGCGCGGCCTGCGGCTCGCGTACTGCGAGTACCACGGCGACGATCCGACACGGCTCAGCGCGGCGCTCAGGCGCACGTTCGCCTCGGGCGACATCGTTTTCAGCTTTGGCGGCATCGGCGCGACGCCCGACGACCACACCCGCC
>JBAUTD010000089.1:0-6012 GCA_049582045.1 Burkholderiales bacterium | reverse complement strand
GTCCCGCCCCTGCAGCTTGTAGCCGCCCAGCGCAGACGCCGTCTGCGGCGTGAGGCCGATGTGCCCGAGCACCGGGACGCCGGCCCGCACCAGCGCCTCGACCGCCGACACCGTCTCCAGGCCGCCCTCGAGCTTGACCGAATCGGCGCCCGCCTCTTTCATCAGTCGCGCCGCGTTGGCGAGCGCCTGCTCGGGGCTCGCGTAGGACATGAACGGCAAGTCGGCGACGAGGAAGGTGTCGGGCGCGCCGCGCCGCGCGGCCTTGGCGTGGTGCAGCATGTCTTCCATCGTGACCGGCACGGTGGATTCGTAGCCCAGCACCACCATGCCGAGCGAATCTCCCACCAGGATGAGGTCCACGCCGGCCTCCGCCGCGAGCCTGGCGCCGGGAAAATCATAGGCGGTAAGCATCACCAGACGCTCGCCCTTCGACTGCCTCAATGCGAGGACCGTCCTCTTCATCGCCCTCAACCGCCCTAAAAGCGGGCTAATGTAGCCCTATCGAGGACGAGTCGTCGAGCGGGTCCCACAACTCGAGGCTGCGCGCGGGCGCCAGCGCCCCGCGCACGAACTCCAGCACGTCAGGATCCCGAATGAAACTTGGCGAGCAGTCGGCGCCGAGGATCGCGGCGGGGTCCAGCGGCCGCGACACGGCGTAGCCCTGGATGTAATCGACCCCGACGCGCCAAAGCGCCTCGACCGTCGCACGGTCCTCGGCCCATTCGGCGATGCTCTGCATGCCGAGGTTGCGCGCCAGCTCGACGATCGCCTCGACGATCGAAAGGTTGGCCGGATGAGTGGTGATCGCGGTGACGAAGCTGCCGTCGATCTTGACCGCGTCCGCCGGCAGCTCCTTGAGGTACGAGAACGAGGTGTAGCCGGCGCCGAAGTCGTCCAGCGCGATCTTTGCGCCGAAGCCGCGCACCGTGTCGATGAAGCGGCGGGTGGTCTCCAGGTCCTGCAGCGCGACGCTCTCGGTGATTTCGATGCACAGGCGCTGCGCACCGCCCCGGTGGCGGGCCAGCATCGAGAACGCGTCGCGAGTGAATTTCTCGTCGTTAAGCGACGCGCCGCTGAGGTTCATGCACACGAAACGAGTGTTCGGCAGCCGCGCATGGTGCTGCTCGAGCCACTCGAGCGTGCGCAGCAGCACCCAGCGATCGATCACCGCCGCGCGGCCGTTGTTCTCGGCCGCCTCGATGATCTTGCCCGCCGGCGTGATGCTGCCATCGGCTTCGCGCAAGCGCAGCAGGACCTCGAAGTTGTGCGACTGGTAGGGATCCTTGAACGACATGATCGGCTGCATGACCAGAAACAGGCCCTCCGGCACCACGCCGGCGCCCAGGTGCTCGACCAGGCGCAGCTCGCGCTCGCGCTCGCCGAACTCCGGCGCGGTTTTTTCGTAGGTCACCAATCTGTCGGCGCTGCGCCGTTTCGCCGCGCGGCAGGCGCGGTCGGCCATGTAGACGGCGTCCTTCACCCGCACGCCGTCCGCGAGCTCGATCAGGCCGATCGAAACCTTCACCTGAAAAGCCTTGTCGCCCGTCTGATAGCTCGAGGTTTCGATCCTGTCGATGATCTGGCGGCACACCGCCGCAGCCTCATCGACCGTGGCGCGGTCGAACACGATGACGAACTCGTCGCCCCCGACCCGCCCGATGACGCGGTTCTCGGCCAGCAGCTCGCTCACGCGCCGGCACACCTGGCGCAGCACTTCGTCACCCGCGACGTGGCCGAAGAGGTCGTTGATCAGCTTGAAGCGGTCGAGGTCGAGATAGGCGAGCGCGACGGGGCGCGCCTCGCCCAGCTGCGCGACCGCCTGTTCGAGCCGTGCCTCGATCCCGCGCCGGTTCAGCACGCCGGTGAGCGGATCGTGGTCCGCGAGAAAGTGAAGCTTCTCGTCCGCCTTCGACTTCTCGGTAATGTCCTGCAGCGAGCCCTCCACCTTGTCCGCGCTGGTGCTCGCCTTGACCAGGAAGCGCTTGGCCTCGCCGCTGCCGCCCGCGTAGCCGCTAATCTCCATCTCCTGCGCGGCGCCGCGCTGGGCGATGTCCTGCAGCCTGCGCCAGGCGCCGTGCTCGAAATGGTCGCTCCAGTGCTCGCGCCGTCCGCGCGAGAGATCGACGCCGAGCATCTGCGTCAGCGCCGGGTTGACGCGCTCGAAAAGCCCGTTATGGTCGAGCGTAAAAAGCCCTATGGGGATCGCCTCGTACGCGTCATGCAGCTCGGCTTCGGCCCGTACGCGCTCCCGGTGCTCCTGGCGCATCTGCTCGGCGATCGCGAGCGCGACCATCAGGCTGGAAGAGAGCGCGGCCGTAATGCTGTTTATCGAACCGATCAGCTCCTTTACGCCCAGCGCGGCGGCAACGACCTCGTACAGGCTCGCGAACAGCGTGATCGCCAGCGAGGCGCTGTACCAGATCGCCACCCGGGAGCGGGTCACCAGCAGGATGCGCACGAGGAAGAACACGAGCCCGGCAATGCCGATCGCTGTCGACAGCCACAGAAAGGGAAGCCATTGCGCGAAAGGAAGCGCGACTGCGGCCAGCAGCAGCGGCGGGCACGACCATTGCAGGACACGAAGCAGGGGCGAATAGCCTACCCGCTTAAGGTCTTCCGCGAAGAGCCGGCTGAACAAGACCAAGGTAAGCGTATAGAAGACGGCTGCGCTCACTTTGCGCAGCAAGAAGATCCAATCTGCCGGCACCACTCGATCGAACCAATTCGTATCCCAGCCGGCCGAAATCGCAGCCATGCGCAACGCTACGACGAGCCAGGCTGCGAAGAGCACGTACAACCATTCGCGGTTGATGAGCGCGGTGACGAGGACGAACGCGCTGAGCATCAATAGGCCGCCCTCGAGCACGCCGGCATCGCGAGTGAACCGTTGCGCCGAATCCTCGAGCTGGTCCTCCGGCCACTGCACGACCGAAATCCGCGCCGGGCCGGAAAACGTCGCGCGGCACAATATCCTCGTCGCCGACTCGACCTGGCCAAGCCTCAGCGCGAACCCGGCCTTTACCGTCTTCATTCGGCCCGAGGACTCGGCGCGACTGGCGCTGCCGAGACGCTTCAGGTTGCCGGCGTCCCAGCAAGCGGCTTCGATGGCATGCCGTGACGGAAGCTCGATATCAACGGGCTCGTCGCCGTCGCTCGCGGAAGCCTCGAAGCTGAACCAGAACGGCGCCTCGGATCGGTGAGTGTCTCGATACGGCACTGCAACGGCATCGCGCAGCGCCTGCAACGCCTGCGCAGGCTCGAGCGCGGCGGTGCCCTGCCGCAGCACGCTGATGGTCACCGGCTTGGCGCCGGCCGTTTGGTACTGAGGCTTCCAGACCGCAAGCGCGACGAGCGTGACGAGCCCGATGACGGCGGGAATCGCGTAGACGCCGAAGCCATAGAGAAACGCCTCGAGCGCCGCTTGCGCGCGATTGCTCCAGTTTACTGCGCTACCCGCCGATCGCACGGCCGCCTCAGGTTGCCACCACAAGGCATTCTATCCGTGTGCACGGCCAATGACCGTGAAGGATGGCACGGCAGCTAAATCTTCGATGGGCGGCGCGCACCGTGCACGCGCCGCCCCCGCCTTGCCTACTGTGCCCCTTGCGCGCCGTAGACCGGCGTTCCGGGCTGCATGACAGCATCGTAGAAAGGTGCTTCGCGCGGCAAATCGAGATCCGGATGATGAGTGCGGCAAAAGAAATCGTACAGAGGATGATGAGCGGCAGACCAGCGTTGTTGCGCGGTTTCGACCTCGAACGCCAGGACCCGGTGCGCGATGTTGCTCGCGTGGCGCAGCGGAATGAACCCCTGCTCCGGGAACACGTCCCGGAACAAGAGCGCGTCGTACTGCCGGTCCAAGGGCGCTCTGGCAGCGATGACCATCCAGTCGATGCCGACCTGCTCGCAATAGCGAAAATAGGCCTTGAACAGCACCGTTTTCACCACGCGTCCGATCCGCCCCAGGGCCACCCCGAGACGGCTCGCCCCGGCAAGGCTGCAGCCCTGCAGCCAGTCGGGCAGCTCCACCGACTGCTCGAGCGCGAGCGGCCGGTAGCGGTTGGTCTCGATGCGCATCGTTCCGAGGGGAGAGCCGTCGAGCTTGGATTCCGCCAGCAGGACGACCACGCCGTCCTCCAGGTCGCAGCGTTCCGGATCCTTCATGCGTTCCGCGAACGCGGGCACGTGGCGCGCATAGGCCGCGTGCCGCACCGCCACTGCCTTGCGCAGCTGCTCGTCGCTGCGCGCGACCGTTACCGTGAACGGAAGCCGCTCGACCGCAGCCGTTTCGTCGGGCAAATGCGGCGCGGCCAGCCGCAGCACGGGGCTATCGTTCACGACATCCACGCCATAGTGCACTTTCATTTGCAACCTCCCTGTCGAATTTGATCAATTTGAGCGCGTGCCGCGTGTCACCGAGCTCCGTGCGGCCTCCTTTGATTCCGGAGCTCGTCAAGGCCTTGCAGCGGCTATCCTGCCTTTTTTTGCAATCTATAACACGCGCGATCAATTACGCCGCGTGAACTAGTCACCGCCTTGCGCTAGATCAAGTTCCCGCAGCCGACAGAATGTCGGGTTCAGGCGTCGCTGAAGAGCGGCTCGCCGACGGACTGCGGATCGAATGCGGTGTCGCCGTCGGGATCGGCGATTCCTTTAGCCCGCAGTCCGACGAAGTCGAACAGTTTGCGATCCAGAAGATGCGCGGGGCGCACGTCGGACAGCGCGCGCAGAATGGATTGGACGCGGCCCGGATGGCGCTTCTCCCACTCGGCGAGCATCGCGCGCACCACCTTTCTCTGCAGATTTTCCTGCGAGCCGCACAGGACACAGGGAATTATCGGAAAGTCCTGCGCAATGGCGTACGCAGCGAGGTCGTCTTCCCTCGCGTAGGCCAATGGCCGGATGACCACGTGGCGCCCGTCGTCGGACACGAGCTTGGCCGGCATCGCCTTCAGCTTGCCGCCGTAGAACAGGTTGAGAAAGAAGGTCGCGAGGATATCGTCGCGGTGGTGGCCGAGCGCGATCTTGGTCGCGCCGAGCTCGCCCGCGACCCGGTAGAGCACGCCGCGCCGCAGCCGCGAGCACAGCGAGCACATCGTCTTGCCCTCGGGGATGACCCGCTTGACCACCGAGTAGGTGTCCTGCTCGACGATCCGGAACGGGACGCCGCGCGCCGCCAGGTACTCGGGCAGCACGCGCGCCGGAAAGCCGGGCTGCTTCTGGTCCAGGTTCACCGCCACCAGCTCGAATTCGACCGGCGCCTTGTCGCGCAACGCAAGCAGCACGTCGAGCAGCCCGTAGCTGTCCTTGCCGCCCGAGAGGCACACCATGACCCGGTCGCCCGCCTCGATCAGGCCGAAGTCGGCGATCGCCGCGCCCGCCTGGCGGCGCAGCCGTTTGGCGAGCTTGTCGCCTTCGTATTTCAGCTTGCGTGGGTCGGTCACAGGAAAACGGACCTTCCGCCGTCGACCGCGACCGTCTGGCCGGTCACGAAGGACGCGGTGGCGAGGAAATGCACCGCCTGCGCGATGTCGGCCGGGTTGCCGATGCGTCCTAGCGGAGTGGTGGCGACGATGCGCGCGCGCTCGGCATTATCGAACTTGCCGTCCTCGGGCCAGGCGATCGCGCCCGGCGCAACCGCGTTGACGCGCACTTCCGGCGCCAGCTCGAGCGCGAGGGCGCGGGTAAGCGCCGCGAGCCCCGCCTTGGCGACGCTGTAGACGAGAAATCCCTTCAACGGGCGTTCGGCGTGGATGTCGGTGATGTTGACGATCGCGCCGCGCGCCTGCCTGAGGTGCGGCGCCGCCGCCTGCGACACGAACAGCGGCGCGCGCAGATTCGAGCCCACCAGCTCGTCCCAGTGGCGCGGCTCGATCCTTCCTACCTTGCGGGGATAGAAAATCGAGGCGTTGTTGACCACCAGGTCCAGCCGCCCGAAGCGCTCCACGGCCGCTGCCACCAGCAATTCGGCCGCGTCCGGCTCGAGCAGGTCGCGCCGCAGGCGCACCGCGC
>JBAUTD010000088.1:0-1600 GCA_049582045.1 Burkholderiales bacterium | reverse complement strand
CCAGCGTGGGCGCCTCGCGCATGCGCAGCACCGAGTTGCTGCTCACCAGGTAGAGCATCTCCGCCGCGACCCGCAGGCCCGCCGGCTGGGCGCGGTAGTCCCCGTTCTCCCAGTCCGGACAGTCGCGAATCGCGTCGATGATGACCCGCCGCCAGACGCGGTTGCGCCCGGAGATCTGCGTCGGCAGGCTGGCCAGCGGCATGAGCGCGTCCATGAACTCCGGATGGATCTCGCCCCACAGCCAGGTGTGCATCCCGCCCATCGAGGTGCCCATGACCAGACGGAGGTGGTTCACGTGCAGCCCCTCGGTCAGGAGGCGGTACTGTGCCTCGACCATGTCGATGTAGCCGTACTCCGGGAAGCGCGCGCGCAGGCCGTCGCTCGGCTTGCTCGACCGGCCGTGGCCGAGGTTGTCCGGGATGACGAGGTAGTACCGGGTCGCGTCGAGCGGTTGGCCGGCGCCGAACAGCTCGCCGGCGAAGATCGGTTGCAGGAACTGCGCGCTGCTCCCGGTGGTGCCGTGCAGGATCAGCACGGCGTTGCGCACGACGCCGCTCGCGTCGCGCCACGGTGTACCCAGCGTCACGTAATGCATGCGGAGTTCCGGCAACGATTCGCCGCCGTGGAAGTGGAAATCGCGAAGGACAAAATCGCCTGCGACGGGCACGGGATAATCGGCGGCGCGCGAACCCGCGGCCCCAGCCGCAAACGCCAGAAGAAACAGGTACGCGGTGAGTTTCGGCGTGGAGTGAGTAGCTTTCATGATCGACCTGCCGGGAACCCTTCTTCCGACGTCCATCGGAATCGTGCGGGCTCGACGATGGACAGGAATGTCCCGTGCCGCCCTGCTCCATGATAGGCGCGCTCGAGAGCCGCGAGCGGGTCGTGCGGTCCGTTCATGCCAGATCGGCGTCCGGCAGCCAGGCGAGGGCGACGCGGCGGACGGTGATGTCGCGCGAGCCGGGGGTCAGCGGCAGCGGCTCGATCTGATCGACCAGCCGTTCGGCCTGCTCGTCCAACAGCTCGATCTCCTGCTGCATCGCCTGCGCGAGGTTCTGCTTCTCCGCCTCGAACGCCGCGATCTGCTGCTCCGACTCGGTGACCTCGGCGCGGGCGCGGTCGGCCATGCGCTCCTTCTCAGCGGTCTGCCGGTAGGTGCTCGCGCCCTTGCGCATCGCGCCTCCCAGCCCCGATCGCCGCCCACCGAGCAGCACACCGAGACCCTGGAACAGGGCGTCGCCGACTCCGGCTGCCATCGTGACGGTCTTCTGGTGCTCGCGGTTGGCGACCTCCTGCCGGTCACGCGACAGCTCGAGCTCCTCGCGCCCGAGCTTTTGATCGATCTGGCGAAGCTTGGCCTCGTAACGGGCGCGCACTTGAGCGGCCTTGTCCTGGTTGCCGGCCTTCGCCGCCTCCAGGCACCGCTCGCGGAACTGCGCGTCGTCCTCTTCGGTCTCCTGGACGAGCTTCAGAGCGCGGTGCCACTTGATGCCGAGCGGCCGCGCGGCGATCTCACGGACGAACTCTTTCGACGCGGCGCGCACCAGCTCGGCCGCGTTGCCCGGCAACGGCGCGAGCGTCGAGCCCGAGGCCAGTGCGT
>JBAUTD010000087.1:0-8382 GCA_049582045.1 Burkholderiales bacterium | reverse complement strand
CCGCCAGGCCGACCACGCCGAGGCGCGCGGCGGTGTCAGGGGCGAGCCGGCCGCAGGTCATGAACCGGTCCTGCAGGCCCGCGTGGTCGTCGTAGATCGCGCGCAGCGCGCGAACCTCGCGCTCGATCCGGTCGGCCTCGTCCAGCAGCAGGGCGATGGCGGACGGGTCCAGGTCTGCCGCGACCCCGCCGGGCACGATCCTGTCCATGAGCAGCCGGTGGCCGAACAGGCGCGCGTTCAGCCGCAGGACGTCCTCCTTGAGCCGGGAGAACTGCGCCAGGCCGAACGCCAGTCCGCCGTCGTTGCCGAGGTAGCCCAGGTCACCGAGGTGATTGGCGATGCGCTCGCGCTCCAGCAGAAGCGCCCGCAGCCGCAGCGCCCGATCGCTCGGACTTGTGCCGCAGACCGACTCCAGCGCCATGGCATAGGCCCAGGCGTACGCGACAGTGCTGTCACCCGAAACGCGCCCCGCGAGGCGGATGGCGTCGCCGAGGGACATCTGCTCGAAGCGTTTCTCGATCCCCTTGTGCTTGTAGCCGAGCCTTTGCTCGAGGCGCAGCACGCGCTCGCCGACAACGGAGAACCGGAAGTGACCAGGTTCGATCGTGCCCGCGTGCACCGGGCCCACCGGAATCTCGTGCACGCCGTCGCCTTCGACCTCGACGAAGCGGTAGGCATCGGGCTGCGCCGGCCAGTGCGCGCCGAGGGCGACGTTCCGGCGCAGCGGGAACACCTCCTCCGGCCAAGCACCGTGGCGCAACCATGGCCGGGGATCCGCCGCATTGCCCTCGCGCGTGAGCGCACGGGCGCCGCACAGATCGTAAATCGCCCGTTGCATGCGGTCGGCGCAGGGAAAGCAATCCGACAGATCCGGAAAGCTCGCGTCGTGCGCGGGCAAGCGCAGTTCCAGGCAAATCAGCCCCTCGAAGGAGACCAGCAGCGCGCGCACGCACAGGTTGGCCCCCCGATCGGTGTCGTCGCTCGCCCACATCGCGGCCAGTCGGCCGCCCCGCGCGGCGAAATCCTCCCCGGCGCGCAGCCATTGCTCCACGTCCACGGCGGCTCGCCACGCGGGGGTGCTTCCGCCAAGCGGCTCGAACTGGACGCCGGGGAGCTCGGGTGCCATGGCTATCCGATCAGGCGCGCGGCCTGACGGTACCAGGCGGCGAGGTAGGGAGGCATGTAGAGCCCGAGCAGCAGCACGATGCTCAGGTGGGCGAACACGGGCAGCAGCGCCGGCGGATGGGGCAGCCGTTTGGCGGTGGTGTCGCCGAAGACCATCGGCTGCACCTTGCCGAAAATGGCCGCAAACGCGATGCCGAGCGCGCCGAGCAGGATCGGGGCCGCCCAAGGGTGCATCGCAATCGCCTGGGTGAGGATCAGGAACTCGCTTGCGAACACGCCGAACGGGGGCATGCCGAGAATCGCGACCGTACCCAGCATCAGGCCCCAGCCGACGGTGGGGCTGACCCGCATCAGGCCGCGGATGTTCTCCATCAGCTGGGTGCCGGTCTTCTGGGTGGCGTGCCCGACGGCGAAGAAGATCGCGCTCTTGGTGAGCGAATGCACCGTCATGTGGAGCAGCCCTGCGAAGCTCGCCACCGGGCCTCCCATGCCGAAAGCAAACGCGATCAAGCCCATATGCTCGATCGAGGAGTAGGCGAACATGCGCTTGATATCGCGCTGGCGCGACAGAAAGAACGCGCCCACCACCACCGACAGCAGGCCGAACCCCATCATGAGGGAGCTGGCGAAAGGCAGCCCGGCGACGCGATGCAGCGATCCGTCAGTGATCACCTTGCAGCGGATCAGGGCATAGAGCGCCACATTGAGGAGCAGCCCGGAAAGCACCGCCGACACCGGAGTCGGGCCTTCGGCGTGGGCGTCGGGCAACCAGTTGTGCAGCGGAACCAGCCCGACCTTGGTGCCGTACCCGACCAGCAGAAACACGAACGCGATCGACATGACGGTCGGCTCGAGGCTGGCCTTGACCGCATCGAGATGGGTCCACAACAGGGAGCCGACCCCGGGGCCGAGGACACGCTCGGCCGCGAAATAGACCAGGATCGTGCCGAACAGCGCCTGAGCGATTCCTACCCCGCACAGGATGAAATATTTCCAGGCCGCTTCGAGCGACGCGGGGGTGCGGTAGAGCGCGACAAGCAGCACCGTGGTCAGCGTGGCGGCCTCCATCGCCACCCACATGATCCCCAGGTTGTTGGTGGTGAGCACCAAAAGCATGGTGAGGCTGAACATCTGGTACATGCTGTGATAAAGGCGCAGCCCGGCGGGAGATACCCGCCCGTGGTCGCGCTCGATGCGCATGTACGGTCGCGAAAAGAGCGCGGTAGTCATGCCGACGAAGGCCGTAAGCGCGACCAGGAACACGTTCAGCGAGTCGACGAAGAACCACTCGTGCAGCACGCGCAGCGAGCCGTGCTCGACGATGCGCGCCGTGAGCGCGGCAGCGGCTGCGAAAGTGACGGTGCTGAAGAAGGCGTTGACTTCGGCCGCGCGATCGCGATGACCGTACAGCGCCAGCACGATTGCGCCTGCGAACGGCGAGACCAGAAGCGCGAGCATCTCGATCATCAGTGCTCCTTCAGCCTCTCCAGGTGGCGGGTGTCGAGCGAGTCGAAGCGCTCGCGGATCTGGAACACGAAAATGCCGAGAATCAGCGCGCCGACCAGGACATCCAGTGCCACGCCCAGCTCGACTACCATGGGCATGCCGTACACGGCGCCGGTGGCGGCGAAGAACAGGCCGTTCTCCATCGCGAGGAAGCCGATGACCTGCGGTATCGCCTTGGAGCGAGTGATCATCATCAGGAACGAGAGCAAGACGCTCGCGAGCGCGATGCCGAGCGTCGATCGGGTGACGGTGCCCGCGAGCTGGGAGATCGGCAGCGCCAGGTTGAACGCCAGCACCACCAGAACGATTCCGACCAGCATCGTGGTCGGGATGTTGATTAGCGTCTCGACGTCCCACTTGACGTTGAGCTTGCGGATCAGGCGATGCAGGATCCATGGCAGCACGATCACCTTCAAGGCCAGAGTCAGCAGCGCCGACCAGTAGAGGTGGTGCTGCCCGGTAAGCGCCGCCACCAGACTGGTGGTCAGGAACAGCACGAAGCCCTGTGCCGCGAACAGATTAATCAGCGAGATCATCCTGCGCTGGGCCAGCATGGCGAAAGCGAGCAGCAGCAGCACTGCCGCGAAGAGGTTCACCAACTGGGGGCCGTAGTGCGCGAGCATCTCAGTTCTCCAGAAGAACGTGCACCAGCATCGCGAGCACCGCGAACAGGAACGCGCTGCCGAGGAATTCCGGCGCCCGGAAGATGCGCATCTTGGCGCTCAGCATCTCTATCAGGGCGAGCGCGGCGCCTCCGAGCGCGAGCTTCACCAGCAGCGCGGGAAGAGCGAGGATGATGCCGAGCCAGTCGCCGCTCTCGGCGATGCCGAAGGGAAAGAACAGCGCGAGCCCCATGCACGAATAAACGAACAGCTTCAGACTGGCGGCCCACTCGATCATCGCCAGGTGGCGCCCCGAATACTCGAGCACCATCGCTTCGTGGATCATCGTCAGCTCGAGGTGAGTGGCCGGATTGTCGACCGGGATGCGCGCGTTCTCGGCCAGCGACACCATGGTGAAGGCGACGCCCGCGAACGCCATGCTCGGGTAAATCACGAATTCCTTGTGCGCGAGTGCGTGCACGATGGTCGAAAGCGACGTCGAGCCCGAAATCAGGGAGGCGGTAAATAGCACCATCAGCAGCGCCGGTTCGGCGAGGAAGCCGACCATCATCTCCCGTCGCGCTCCGAGCGAGCCGAAGGCGGTGCCGATGTCCATTCCGGCGAGGGAAATGAACAGCCTCGCCAGCGCGAGCAGGCCGACGAGCGCGATCGCGTCCGCAGCGGCGTTCAGCGGCAGGTCGATGTCCAGCGTGGGCACGATGGCCGCGGCGAGCGCGAGGCTGCCGAAAATCAGGTACGGCGCGATGCGAAACAGCGGGCTGGCCCCGTGCGCGAGGACGACTTCCTTGCGAAACAGCTTGTTCAGGGTGCGATAGGGCTGCAACAGACCGGGCGCGCTACGATTCTGCAGCCACGCCCGGCACTGGTTCACCCAGCCGGTGAGCAGCGGCGCGAGCAGGATCGCGAGCATCAGTTCGGTGAACTGCGCCGCGATGCCGGCAAGATTGATCATTGGACGAAGAACAGCAGCAAGAGCAATGTCGCGAAGCTGTACATCAGATAAACCGAGATGCGCCCTCGCTGCAGCACCGTGATGAGCGCGGTCAGCTTCTCGACTCCGCGCGCGATCGGCAAGTAGAGCCAGTGCCAGAGTCTGTCGTCTACCACTTCGCGGTAGCGCGGCCGGATATCCAGGGGCGCTGGCAAGGACTGTTCGATGCGGAAGAACGGCTCGAACACGTGGCGCACCGGCTGGCCGAAGCCCTCGGCGGTATCCTGCATGCGCGCGTCGAGCCCGCCAAACCCGCAGTCCCACGGCCGGCTGCGGCGCACGCGTCCATGATAGAACGCCCGCACCGCGAACCACGCAAGTGCCACCAGCAGTGCAGTGAGAACGAAGAACAGGATGGGGCTGTAGCTTGCGCGTTGCGGCTCGATTGGCGCGAGGTACAGCCAGCCCTGAGCCAGGCTCGCGATCCCGCTGCCTGCGAGCGCGCGGGTGATCGGATCGAGCAAGCCGATTACGGCCGCCGGCACCAGACCAAGCACTACGCAGGCCGCCGCGAGCCAGAGCAGGCCGAGGCGTTCCCATGGGCCGGCGTCGTGGGCCTCGGCGAGCCTGGGCTCGCGCGGCTGGCCGAGAAAGACCACGCCGTAGAACTTCACCATGACGAAGCCCGACAATGCGGCCGTGAGCGCGATGGAGGCGGCGGCGATCGGCACCAGCATGTTGAGATAGGAGTGCGGCAGGCCGGGGCTGAACAGGAACGCCTGCAGCAGCAGCCACTCGGACACGAATCCGTTCAGCGGCGGCAGCCCGGCGATCGCAACCGTTCCGACGAGCGCGGTCCAGGCGACCCACGGCATGCGGTGGATCAATCCACCCAGGCGGCCGAGGCTGCGCTCGCTGGTCGAGTGCAGCACGGAGCCCGTGGCGAGAAACAGCAGGCTCTTGAAGAAGGCGTGATTGAGGCAGTGATACAGCGTCGCGGTGAGCGCGAGCGCGGCCAGCGCGTTCATGGCAAAGCCGCGAAACAGCAGGGTGAGTCCGAAGCCGGCGACGATAAGCCCGATGTTTTCAATCGAGGAATAGGCAAGCAGGCGCTTCATGTCGGTCTGCACGGCCGCGTAGACGGCCCCGAACAGCGCGGACAGCAGTCCGACGGCGAGCGCGATCACGCCCCACCACCACAGAGGGAAGCCGATCAGGTCGAGAGTGACGCGCAGCATTCCGTAAATCGCGGTCTTCAGCATCACCGCGCTCATCAGCGCTGAAACCGGTGAGGGCGCGGCGGGGTGCGCCTCCGGCAGCCACGCGTGCAGGGGCAGGATTCCTGCCTTGCCGCCGAATCCCACCAGGGCAAGAAGGAACGCCACGGTCGCCCAGCCCGAGGATGGCGCCATGTGGCGCATGGCCTGAAAGCTGTAGTCGCCGCTGCCGCTCTGCAGCGCGCCGAAGCACAGCAGGATCGCGATCGCGCCGAGGTGCGCCATCAGCAGATAAAGGTAGCCGGCGCGGCGGATCTCCGCGTGCCGGTTGTCGCTGGTGACCAGGAAGTAGGACGACAGCGCCATCGACTCCCAGCACACCATGAAGAAGTAGGCGTCGTCTGCCAAGAGCAGCAGCGCCATGCTGGCCAGGAACAGGTGGTAATACAGGCCCTGCAGGCCGGGCGGCGTGCCTTCGCCCTTGCGGAAGTAGCCGCATGCGAACAGCGACACCCCGGCCGACACCGCGCCCAGCAGCAGCAGGAAGAACGCGGAAAGGGCGTCGAGTCGGGCATGGAAAGGCAGGTCGGGCAGTCCCAGCGGCAGCACTCGCGTCAGCGCCGGCTCGAAGATCGCCGGAAGCGCTACCACCGCGAGCGCGAGGCCAGTCAGCGCGCCAATCGGAAACAGCACTCGGCTGACGAGGCGGATGCTCGCCGGCGCCAACAGGCCTGCCAGGCCGAGGCACACCCAGACCAGGGCCAGTCCCAGCGTCGCGTCGAGGGAATTTAGATGCACGTCTGCTGCCGATGCGTGACGCGCAATTCTAACAGGCTGTTATGAAAAAGATTTTTCGGCGGGCGTGAGGCGGCGCCGACTACGAAATAGCGTTTCGACGCGCGTTGCGGACCGCGATTTAGTAGCTTGCGCGTGGGGTCAACGCTTGGCGCCGCGCACGACTCGGCGCGCCACGAGCACACCGAGGACCGCAGTGCCGCTCACCACCAGCCAGTCGCGCCGCCGCCAGCCGCGCTTCGGGCGCGTCGGGACCGAGTCGATCATCTGCGTGGCAGTCAGCGCCGCGTGCGCGTCGTCGGCGCCCTGCGGCGCCTCGACGCCGGTGAGGGCGGCGAGGCGCTGCGTTGCCTCTAATGAGTCGAAGTCGCGTGCGAGGCGGTGCCCCGCCGGCTTCTCGAGCGGCAGAGTCGACTGGTCGTCAACGCGCGTGCGATCGAAGGTGTGCGCGTGCGCAAGAGTCTTCGCGCCGGGGTCGGCGACCGTGGTCCTGGCGCGCGCGCCCATTGAGACCGAGAACAGCTCCCGTTGCGCCGCGCCCGCCGCGGGCGACGCGAGCTGGCGCTCGCACTCGCGCAGGTCGGAAGCGAGCTCGGTTGCGCTCTGGTAGCGTTCCTCGAGCAACTTGGCGAGCATCTTGGCCACGACGTAATCGAGCAGCTCGGGAACGTCGCGGTTGCGCAGGCTCGGTGCGGGCGGAGTCAGATTGACAATCTGGTACATGAGCGCGGTGACGTTCTCGCCGCCGAATGGGGCAGAGCCGGTAAGCATCTCGTACAGGATGATGCCGAGCGAGAAGACGTCGCCGCGCTGGTCGGCGCGTTTGCCGAGCACGTGCTCGGGCGACATGTACTTGGGCGAGCCGAGCATCATCCCGGTCTGCGTCAACGATTCGGACGCGCGCATGCGCGCAATGCCGAAGTCGGCGATCTTCACGCTTCCGCCCGGGGTCACCATGATGTTCGGCGGCTTGATATCGCGATGCACAATGCCGCGCTCGTGCGCGTAGGCGAGTCCTTCGGCAACCTGGGCCGCTACGGATATCGCCTGCGCCACGGGCAGAGGACGGCCGGAGGAAAGAAGATCGCGCAGCTCGACGCCTTCGACGAACTCCATCGCCATGTAGGCGATGTCGCCGTTCTTGCCGACATCGTAGATGGTGACAATATTGGGGTGGCTTAGACCGCCCGCCGCGCGCGCCTCCTGATAGAAGCGCGCCTCGTAGTTCTCGATGCCGTCGCGTTCGAGCGCCATGTTGATCGTCTTGATCGCGACGGAGCGGCCGAGGATCGGATCGGTTGCCTTGTAGACCACGCCCATTGCGCCGCGCCCGAGCTCCGAAACGAGCTCGTAGCGACCGATGGTTGTGGGCTCCATTTCTGGCGGCATCGGGCGGGGCGTCAGCGTCCTGCCTTGACCGAACGGAAGATCGGACCCCATATCGGGTGCCCCGCCTCGGCAGGGGAGAGCTGCATCTGCGGGTCGATATCCAGCGCCAGGCGAAACTCTTCGCGGCAACGATCCTCGCGGCCCGACGCGCAGTAGATAAAAGCGAGGTACTTGTGGGCGCGCACGCGGTCGGAATCCCAGAGTCCGCGCTCGATCGCAATTTGAAGGTCCCTGCTCGCCTCCGAGTAGGCTCCGTCGTCGTAATTCCTGATGCCGGAGGCGAGCGCCGGCTCCCCGTCGCGGTGGAGCGCGCGCGAGATCGAGGCCCGCAGGTCGCGTATCGGAGCCCACGAACAGCCCGCGAGCGTCGTGGCCGCCGCCAGCGCGATCACGATTCGAAGCATGCGTGCGACCCCCTCCCGTGCCATCGCGCCTCTCATTGGAAGCGATGCTTTATTCTGACCGATTCGCCCGCCTTTACCTCCACCTTCGCGATATGGCTGGGGAAAGTCGTGTTGCGGATCTCGACCGTGTGCGTTCCCAGCGGAACCTCGATCTGACGCAGCGGCGGGCTTACGCCGCGCTCCTTGCCGTCCACGATCACCCTGCCCCAGGGGGCGATCGCGAGCCGAATCGTCCCAAGCCTCGGCGCCGTCGCGGCGGCAGTCTTACGCTCCCCGCGCGGCTCGGCCCGGGCGTGCTTGGGAGCGGGAACCCGTGCAGGCGCAGGTGCAGGCGCCGATTTCGCCACTGCGGCGGCCGCCAGCGCCTGTTCGACGGGCGGGGCGGCGACGGC
>JBAUTD010000086.1:0-8697 GCA_049582045.1 Burkholderiales bacterium | reverse complement strand
CCCCTGCGGCGCCCAAGTCGGGGCAGATCCTGGGTGCGATCCAGATCCTGTCGGGCGGAAACGCAGGCAAGGAGCTCGAGCTCGCCAAGCCCCTGACGACGCTCGGCAAACCGGGCGTGCAGGTGGCGGTGCTGACGCGCCGCCCGCAAGGCTACTTCATCACGCACGTCGAGGGCGCCAAGCAACCCACGGTCAATGGACAGTCGATCGGAGCGGCGCCGCACATGCTCAAGGACCACGACCTGATCGAGATCGCCGGCGTCAAGATGGAGTATTTCGTCAAGGGCTGACCCGCCCGGGTCCGCCCTGAATTTGCCCCGGCCCTCCAACGGCCATCACCCGACCGCCGGAGGCCGCTTGAAACAGCATATCGTTCGGATCGCCATCGGGCTGGCGATCATGCTGTTCTTCGCCGGGCATGCGGCCCGCTTCTACAACGTCGGGCTGATCACCCAGCTCGACAACATCATCTACGACGCGCGCATGCGGCTCACCATGCCGCGTACGGTCGATCCGCGCATCGTGATCCTCGACATCGACGAGAAGAGCCTGCAGCAGGTCGGGCGCTGGCCGTGGCCGCGGGACGTCATGGCGCGCCTGATCGACAAGCTGTTCGACAAGTATGGCGTGGCTCTGGTTGGCTTCGACGTGGTGTTCGCCGAGGCCGACTACTCTTCCGGCATTCGCGCGCTGGACGAAATGGCGCAGAACCAGCTCAAGCAGGACCCGGGATTCCAGGATCTGTATGCGCGCATGCGTCCCGGGCTGGACAACGACGGGCTGTTCGCCAGGGCCATCAAGGGCCGGCCGGTGGTGCTGGGTTATTACTTCAGCAGCGAAAAGGACTCGCCGCGCACGGGCGCCATCCCTGCGCCGGTGCTGCCCAAGGGCACCTTCACCGGGCGCAATATCGCGTTCACAAGCTGGATCGGCTACGGCGGAAACCTGCCGCAGTTCCAGAACAACGCCGCTGCCGCGGGGCACTTCAATCCCGTGGTCGACTTCGACGGCGTGGTGCGCAGGGTACCGATGCTCGCCGAGCTCGACGGCGCCTATTACGAATCGCTCTCGCTCGCGATGCTGCGCACCCTGATCGCGCTCAAGAATGGCGGCAAGTTTCCCAAGGTCGAGCCCGGCTTCGCGCCGCACTCCATGCTGAACAAAGGCTACGCCGGGCTGGAATGGCTGAAGGTCGGACCGGTGCGGATCCCGGTGGACGACACCGCGAGCGCGCTGATCCCGTTCCGCGGCGGAAAATTCAGCTTTCCCTACGTGTCGCTCGCGGACGTGCTGTTCGATCGCGTCAAGCCGGACGCGCTCAGCGGCAGGATCGCGCTGGTGGGAACCACTGCGCCGGGACTGCTCGATCTGCGCTCGACGCCGGTCGACAGCGTCTACCCCGGAGTCGAGATCCACGCCAACCTGATCTCCGGCATGATCGACCGCGAGATCAAGCAAAAACCGCCGTACATGCTCGGCGCAGAGGTCGTTCTGCTGGTGCTGGGCGGAGCGGCGCTTGCGGTGCTGATCCCGATGCTCTCGGCGCTCTGGGCGACCGCCGCGACGCTGCTCGCCGCCGCGCTCATCTCGTCGCTCGACGTGGCGATCTGGATGCAGGCCAACATGGTGCTGCCGCTCGCCAGCGCGCTGCTGATGACGGTCGCGCTCTACACGATGAACATGGCGTACGGCTATTTCGTCGAGTCGCGCTCCAAGCGCCAGTTCACCGAGCTGTTCGGCCAGTACGTGCCGCCGGAGCTGGTCGACAAGATGGCCGAGGACCCGCAGAAGTACAACATGGAGGGCAAGGAGGAGGTGCTCACGGTCCTGTTCTCGGACGTGAGAGGATTCACCACCATCTCCGAGAGCTTGAGCGCGAAGGAGCTGTCGGGCTATATCAACGACTACCTAACGTCAATGTCTCTGGTGATCCGCGGCAACCGCGGCACCCTAGACAAGTACATCGGCGACGCGATCATGGCGTTCTGGGGCGCGCCGGTGGAAGACCCGGCGCACGCGCGCAACGGCGTGCTGACCGCCCTGCAGATGCAGCGGCGCGCCGTGACGTTGAACGAGGAGTTCCGCGCCAAGGGCTGGCCGGAATTTCACATCGGGATCGGCGTGAATTCGGGCCGCATGCGGGTGGGCGACATGGGCTCGAAGCTGCGCAAGGCCTATACGGTCATGGGCGATCCGGTCAATCTGGGATCGCGCCTGGAGGGCATCACCAAGCAGTACGGCGTCGGCATCCTCGTGGGCGAGGACACGCGTAAGGCGGTCAAGGACGTGGTCTTCCGGGAAATCGACCGGGTGCGGGTCAAGGGCAAGGACGAGGCGGTGGCCATTTTCGAGCCGCTCGGCCTCGAAGGGGAAGTGGAAAAATCGGTGCACGACGAGCTCAGGCTGTGGAACCAGTGCCTCAGGCACTACCGTTCCCGGGACTGGGACCAGGCCGAGGTCGCGCTGCTCAACCTGCAGCGCATGCGCCCGGATTGCCAGCTCTACCGGGCGTACGTCGAGCGCATCGAGCACTACCGGCGCGAGCCGCCCGAGGCCGGGTGGGACGGCGTGACCAAGTTCGCGACGAAATAGGGGGCGAGGCGATGCGGCTGCGCGTTCTGGGCTGTTCCGGCGGAATCGGCGGGCGGCACCTGCGCACGACCTCGTTCCTGGTCGATAGCGACGTGTTGCTCGACGCCGGAACCGGGGTGGGGGATCTGTCGCTCGCCGAGCTGTCCTTGGTGGACCATATCTTCATCACCCATTCGCATCTCGACCACGTCGCCAGCATTCCGTTCATCGTCGATACGGTAGGCGGGATGCGGGCACGGCCGATCACGGTCTACGCGACACGCGCCACGATCGAGATCATGCGCAGCCACCTGTTCAACTGGGCGATCTGGCCCGATTTCGCCGAGATCCCGAACCCCGAGGCGCCGTTCATGCGCTACCAGGAGATCGAGCTGGGCGAGACGATCTCCATTGGAGAGCGCCGGATCACGCCGCTGCCGGCCAACCACACGGTGCCGGCGATCGGGTATCACCTCGACAGCGGCGCGGGGAGCCTGGTGTTCACCGGCGATACGGGGCCAAACGACGCGCTGTGGAGGCTCGTCAACCGGATCCAGAACCTGAAGTACCTGATCGTGGAGACCGCGTTCTCCAACAAGGAGCGCCAGCTCGCAGCGGTCTCCAAGCACCTTTGCCCCGAGACGCTGGCCGAAGAGCTGGCCAAGCTCGAGCGCAGCGCCGAGATCTACATCACGCATCTGAAGCCCGGTGAGATCGAGCTGACGATGCAGGAGGTCGAGGAATGCGCGGGCGACTTGCACCCGCGCATGCTGCAGAACAATCAGGTGTTCGAATTTTGATGCGCACATGAACAGCGCCGGATCGCGTCTACCCAGAGTCACGGCGCAGCAGCTCGCCCGGCTGGCGCCGCTGGACACGCTCTCGCCGGACAGGCTGAACGAGCTTGCGGCGGTGGCGACGCTGGAGCGTGCCGCTCGCGGCACCGACCCGCTCGCCGCGCATCGGTCTGGCGCACAGTCGGTGTTCCTGCTGCAGGGGGAGATGCTGCTGGTCTACGCGAAGGGTGGCACGATGGTGATCGTCGGCGGCACGGATGACGCCCGGCACGCGCTCAACCGGCGCGACGCGCCGCTCGCGCGAAGCAAGGCCATTACCGACGTCGAGCTGCTCATGGTCGACAGCGACGTGCTCGACATTCTCGCGACCTGGGACGGAGTCGCCGCCGCGGCAGCCGGTGGCCAGGAGTCGGCGACGGCAATCGCGAGCGCGGCGCTGCGCGGCGGGGCATTCGCGCAGCTGCCGGCGGCACACATCGACGCGCTGATGAACCGGTTCGCGCGGATCAAGGCGCGCCGCGGCGACGCGGTGATCCGCGAGGGCGACGAGGGCGACGGCTATTACGTGGTCGCGGCCGGGCGTGTCCAGGTGGAGCGCACGATCGGCGGCGTCAAGGTCGTGCTTGCCGAGCTCAAGCCCTTCGATGCCTTCGGCGAGGAGGCGCTGGTGTCGGAGGCAAAGCGCAACGCCACCGTGGTGGCGACCAGCGACGCGGAGCTGCTCAAGCTCGACAAGGCGGACTTCGACCAGCTGCTGCGCGAGCCGCTACTGCGCCGCGTTCGTTTCGAGCAGGCGCGCGATCGGGTGCGCGATGGCGCGATCTGGCTCGACGTTCGCTATCCGTCCGAATACCAGTACGACAAGCTGCCGGGCGCGATCAACGTGCCGCTTTCCGAGGTGCGCAACATGTTCGCGGTGCTGGACCGCTCGCGGGAGTACGTCGTCTATTGCCAGAGCGGGCGGCGCAGCGCCGCGGCGGCGTTCCTGTTCGCGCAACGGGGATTCCAGGTGTGGCTGCTCGACGGCGGCCTCTGGGGTGCCGAGAAGCGCGACTAAACGCACAAAAGATTGTTAAGAATCATGGGGATTGGTGTTGAATGTTTGATGTTCAGGGGCTAGGATAGCCTCTCATCGGAGGTCCGCAATGAGCGCTGTACTCAGCCAACAAGCTGCGTCGCAGTCGGACGTCAATGCGCGTCTGGCGTTTCAGAAGCAGCTGCAGGCAGTCACCAACAAGATCCACGCCACGAGCAACGTGGACGAGATCATCCTGGAGGTGAGCGCGGATATCTGCGTCATGTTCAATGCCGACAGGCTGACGATCTACATCGTCGGAGAGGACAAGCAGGCGATCGTTTCAAAGGTCAAGACCGGCCTGAATTCGTTCAAGGATCTGAAGCTGCCGATCGCGGAGCATTCCGTCGCGGGTTACGTCGCCCTGACGAAGAAGACGATCAACATCAAGGACGTCTACGACGAAAGCGAGCTGCGGGCGATCAACCCGAACCTGCGCTTCCTGCAGGAAGTCGACAAGCGCACCGGCTACCGCACCAAGCAGATGCTGGTGGCGCCGATTCTGGAGCAGGGCAGCGGCGAGCTGATCGGCGTCATCCAGATCATCAACAACAAGGCCGGCGTGCCGTTCGGCGCGCTGACCGAGGAGGGCGTGGCCGAGCTCACGCAGACGCTCGCGATCGCGTTTCGCCAGCGCCAGAAGCCGCAGCAGGTCAAGACCAAGTACGACTACCTGATCTCCGACGCGGTGCTGTCCGCGGGCGAGTTCGACCTGGCGTCGCGCCAGGCGCGCAAGAAGGCGGTCGACGTCGAGAACGTGCTGGTGGAGGAGTTCCAGGTCAAGCCGCCGGCCATCGGACAGGCGCTGTCGAAGTTCTTCGGTGTCCCCTACGAGCCGTTTAAATCGGACCGCATCAAGCCGATGGAATTGCTCAGGAACCTCAAGCGCGAATACGTCCAGGCCAACCAGTGGCTGCCGGTGGATGACACCAAGGACGGGCTGGTGGTGCTGTGCCTCGACCCGGAGCGTGTACGCAATTCTCGCATCGCCTCGAACGTGTTCCCGAAGGCGAGGATCGTCTACAAGGTCACCACCCAGAAGGAGTTCAAGGACACGGTCAACCAGTTCTACGGCCAGGAGGCCGTGGACACAGGGGACATCGACGACCTGCTTTCGGGCATGGAGGAGGAGGCACTCGAAGGCGAGTCCGGTTCGGACGATGTCTCGGCCGCGGCGGACAACGAGCTGGTCAAGCTGGTCAACAAGGTCATCATCGACGCCTACCACCAGGGCGCATCGGACATCCATATCGAGCCGTACCCGGGCAAGGCGAAGACCGAAATCCGGTTCCGCAAGGACGGCTCGCTCGGGCCCTACATCGAGGTGCCCGCGAGCTATCGCAATGCCATCGTGGCGCGCCTGAAGATCATGTGCGACCTGGATATTTCCGAGAAGAGGCGCCCCCAGGACGGCAAGATCAAGTTCAAGAAGTTCGGCCCGCTCGACATCGAGCTCAGGGTGGCGACGATCCCCACCGCCGGAGGGGTCGAGGACATCGTCATGCGTATCCTGGCGGCGGGCGAGCCGATCCCGATCGACAAGCTCGGCCTGACGCAGAAGAACCTGGAAAAGCTCAAGAAGACCGTCGAGAAACCGTACGGCCTGTTCTTCGTCTGCGGACCTACGGGTTCGGGCAAGACGACCACGCTGCATTCGGTGCTGGGCTCGCTCAACACCCCGGACACCAAGATCTGGACCGCCGAGGACCCGGTCGAAATCACGCAGAAGGGCCTGCGCCAGTGCCAGGTCAACAAGAAGGCGGGGATGGACTTCGCGACCATGATGAAGGCTTTCCTGCGCGCGGATCCGGACATCATCATGGTCGGCGAGATGCGCGACAAGGAGACCACGTCGACCGGCATCGAGGCATCGCTCACCGGCCACCTCGTATTCGCCACCTTGCACACCAACTCGGCGCCGGAATCGATCATCCGCCTGCTCGACATGGGGATGGATCCGTTCAACTTCGCGGACGCCCTGCTCGGCGTGCTCGCGCAGCGCCTTGCCAGGCGCCTGTGCGCAAAATGCAAGCAGGCTTACACGCCGGAGCCGGTGGAGATCAAGTCGCTGCTGAACGAGTACTGCGAAGAGCTGATGAGCACCGAGCCCTTCAAGAAGGACGCCAAGGGGTCGGTCGAAGCCGTGTACAAGGAGTGGGTCAAGATCTACGGCAACGAAAGAGGTCAGCTTACGCTCTACCGGCCCGTGGGCTGCGACACCTGCGGCGGGTCCGGCATGAAGGGGCGGCTCGGGCTGCACGAGCTGCTGGTCGCGACCGATCGCATGAAAAAGGCGATCCAGGAGCACGCGCGCGTGGCGGAAATGCTCGCGCTCTGCCTCGAGGAGGGGATGCGAACCCTGAAGCAGGACGGCATAGAGAAAGTGCTGATGGGCCTCACTCACATCAAGGAAGTGCGCTCCGTCTGCATCAAGTGACGGAACGTTTCCACGGATGAGCGGAATCCTCGACAACACTCAGGTCTTGAGCTTCACCGGCGAGGGCCTGACGCCCGCGGACGACGTCGTCCAGCGTCTGGAGCAGCTGAACGCGATCGGGGCGTCGCTTTCGGCCGAGCGCGACATCAACCGTCTGCTGGAAACGATCCTGACCGCCGCGAAGTCGATCACGCGCGCGGACGGCGGAACGCTGTACCGCGTCGCCGACGACCGGACGCTTCGGTTCGAGATTTTGCGCACCTCGTCTCTCAAGTATTACCTGGGCGGGACGACGGGTAGCCCGGTGCCGTTCTATCCGATTCAGCTGTACAAGGAGGGCAAGCCGAACCACAGCATGATCGCGCCCTACGTGGCGCTTACCGGCAAGACGGTCAACTTGCCGGATGCGTACGCCGCCGAAGGCTTCGATTTTTCGGGCACGCGTGACTTCGACAGCAAGACCGGCTACCGGTCGAAGTCGTTCCTCACCGTGCCGATGCGCAACCACGACAACGAAATCATCGGTGTCCTTCAGCTGATCAACGCGCACGATCCGAATTCCGGCGAAATCATCCCCTTCTCGTCGTCCGATCAGCGATTGGCGGAGTCGCTCGCGTCGCAGGCCGCGATCGCGCTTACCAATCGGATGCTGATCAACCAGCTCGAGGAGCTGTTCGAGTCGTTCATCAACCTGATCAACTCCGCGATCGACGAGAAATCGCCCTATACGGGCGGGCATTGCCAGCGCGTGCCCATGCTCACGATGATGCTTGCCGAGGCCGCCACCGAAGTGAAGGAAGGACCGCTGGCCGGCTTCGCCATGACCGAGAAGGATCGCTATGAGCTGAAGATCGCCGGTTTGCTGCACGATTGCGGCAAGGTGACCACGCCGGTGCACGTGGTCGACAAGGCGACCAAGCTGGAGACGATATTCGATCGCATGCATCTGGTCGAGACGCGCTTCGAGGTGCTCAAGCGCGATGTCGAAATCGAGCTCCTGAAGACGAAAGCGGAGCTGGCGGCGCGCTCCGCGCCGAGAGTCGAGTTCGAAGCGGCCGAAGCGCGCCACCGCGATCGCGTGCGCCAACTCAACGAGGACAGGTCCTTTTTGCGCGCGTGCAATATCGGCGGCGAAGCCATGCGCGAGGAGGACATCGAGCGCGTGCGCACGATCGCGCGCTACCGCTGGACCGACAGCGCCGGCCACGAGGCGAACTTCCTGACCGAAGACGAGCTTAAGAACCTGACCATCCGGTCGGGAACGCTTACCCCGGAAGAGCGCCAGGTGATCAATCACCATATCGTGGCGACGATCAGGATGCTCGAGTCGCTTCCGTGGCCGAAGCACCTCAAGAACGTGCCGGAATACGCGGGCGGCCATCACGAGCGCATGGACGGCAAGGGCTATCCCAAGGGGCTGACGCGCGACCAGATGTCGATCCAGGCGCGCGTGATGGGCATCGCCGACATCTTCGAGGCCCTGACCGCAAAGGATCGCCCCTACAAGCGGGGCAAGACGCTTTCAGAGTCGCTCGAAATCCTGGGCCGCTTCAAGCTGGGCGGCCACGTCGATCCCGATCTGTTCGACACCTTCGTACGCAGCAAGGTCTATCAGCGCTATGCCGAGATATTTCTCGACAAGGAGCAGATCGACCAGGTGGACGAATCGCGCATCCCCGGCTATCAGCCCTAGCCCGCCGTGTGACCGAAATTGGCAGGTCCGGACGCAAATGAGCAGAAGCGGATCCGCGCCTGGATGCGGCGACAGGCCGAATCGCCTGTCGATGTGACTTATTCCACCTAATCGGGCCATTCGC
>JBAUTD010000085.1:0-15846 GCA_049582045.1 Burkholderiales bacterium | reverse complement strand
CCCTGGAACGAGGTCGACGGCTGGCGCATGAACGAGGATTCGCATCACGATTTCGTCTTCACCGAGAGCGAGGCCCAATACCCGGTTACGGTGCGCTTCCTTGCCGCCGGCCAGCGCGCGGTGATCGCCGGGCACGAGTACGCGCTCGAAGGCGAGCGCTTGGAAGGCGACCTGCTGCTGGTGCGCCTGGACGGGCGCGCGTTCAAGGCGCGCGCGCTGCGCGAGGCGCAGGACTGGCACCTGTTCAGCGACGCCGGCTACCGGCGCTTCGCGCTGCGCGATGAGCTGCACGGACTGGACGTCGACGCCGGCGGCGGCTCGCTTGCGGCGCCGATGCCGGGCAAGATCATCGCGGTGATGGTCAAGCCCGGCCAGAAGGTCGACAAGGGCGCGCCGCTGGTGATCCTGGAAGCGATGAAGATGGAGCACACGATCGCCGCCCCTGCCGACGGCGTGGTCAAGGAAGTCCATTACGCGCCCGGCGAGCAGGTGCTCGAGGGCGCCGAGCTGATCGCCTTCGAAGCGCTAGAATCGGACGCAGGATAACGAGATGAAGCTGCCGCAGCGCGTCAGAATCGTCGAGGTCGGACCTCGGGACGGCCTGCAGAACGAGAAGGCCGAAGTGCCGACCCGGATCAAGCTCGAGCTGATCGAGCGGCTCTCCGACGCGGGCCTGCCCGCGGTCGAAGCGACCGCGTTCGTGTCGCCGAAGTGGATCCCGCAGATGGCGGATCACGCCGAGGTGCTCGAGCGCATCCGCAGGAAGCCCGGCGTGTCGTACCCGGTGCTGACGCCGAACCTGAAGGGCTTCGAGGCCGCGCGCGCCGCGGGCGCCACCGAAGTGGCGATCTTCGGCGCCGCCTCGGAAGCGTTCTCGCAAAAGAACATCAATTGCTCGATCGCGGAGAGCCTGGCGCGCTTTCGCCCGGTAGCCGAGGCCGCGCACGCCGCGAACATCAGGCTGCGGGGCTATATCTCCTGCGTGCTCGGCTGCCCCTACGAGGGCGAGGTCGCGCCGGCAAAGGTGGCCGAGGTCGCCGCGGCGCTTTCCGACATGGGCTGCTACGAGGTATCGCTCGGCGACACCATCGGCGTGGGTACGCCGGGGCGGACCCAGGCGATGATCGAAGCGGTGGCGAAACGCGTGCCCGTCGAGCGACTGGCCGGGCACTACCACGACACCTACGGCCAGGCGCTCGCCAATATCTACGCTTCGCTGGAAACGGGCATCGCGACTTTCGACGCGTCGGTCGCGGGCCTCGGCGGCTGCCCCTACGCCGCGGGCGCCTCGGGCAACGTCGCCACCGAGGACGTGGTCTACATGCTGCAGGGGCTGGGCATCGAAACCGGCATCGATCTCGAGCGGTTGGCCGAGATCGGCCGCTGGATCAGCGGCGTGCTCGGGCGCGAGCCGGGCTCGAAGGCCGGCAAGGCGCTCGCGGCGAAGAAAGCCGCGACCGCGCGCGCAGCATGATCGATTCGCCCTGCATCAACATCTGCCACATGAGCCCGCGCCTGGGCGTGTGCACCGGCTGCTGCCGGACGCTGGACGAAATCGCGCGCTGGAGCGAGCTTGACCAGGCCGGGCGCGCGCGCGTGATGGCCGCGCTGCCGGACCGACGGCGCCGCCTCGGCCTGTCCGAGGCGGCCCCGACGCGCTCGCTCTGAGCGCTAAGACTTACTCGTGGGTGTAGATGAGGTCGTCGCGGCGGTTCTGCGACCACGCGGCTTCGTTATGCCCCGTCGCGCGCGGCTTTTCCTCGCCCCAGCTGATGGTCTCGATGCGCGTGTCGGATACGCCGAGAAGCGTCATCGCCTTGCGCCAGCTGTCGGCCCGGCGCTGGCCAAGCGCGAGGTTGTACTCGCGGCTGCCGCGCTCGTCGCAGTTGCCTTCGATTCGAACCGTGGCCGACGGATGGCTGGTCATGTAGCCGGCGTGCGCCTCGACCAGCGCCCTGAACTCGGGCTTGATACTCGAGTTGTCGAAGTCGAAATAGACGCTGCGCTTCGCGAGGATGCTGTTGGGATCGTGCAGCGGGTTCATCTCCGCCTTCGGCTGCTCGACCGGCTGCGCCTGGGCAGGCGCCGGTGCAGGCGTCGAGGCCGGGGCGGGAGCCGGCTGCGGGGCTTCCGCGGCCTGCTGGCTGGCGCAGGCGCCGAGCAGCAGCGCGAACGAGGATGCGATCAGGATTGCGGGCGTTTTCATTCTCATGGTCTATCTTTCCTTTGTGACAGCATCATGTCGCCGATGCGGGTGCGGTTTTCGCCGTCGCGAAGAGGCACGCCTTAAACGTTCGCCCTGCGTTGCGGTTGACGTGACAGGCCGGAGTCAGATGTCTCCGAAGTCCCCGTGCCTGCCCCTCCCCGACGCGAAGCGGTTCGCTCCTGCAGCGCCTTCCGCAACAAACGCCAGGATACCGTTGTACCACTCCCTGCGCATCGCGTCACGTGGTTCGAGCCCCTCCTGCATGCGCACGGATCGCCTGTCGGCGCGTACGCAAACCTGCGGAAAACGTGCGATTTCGCACGCCAGCGCCTCGGCCGCCCCCCGCGAAGTCCCATCCGGAACCACTTTTTCGCAGGCACCGATGCGATAAGCCTCCGCGGCCGGCAGCTTGCGGCCGGTGAGGATGAGCTCCATCGCCCGGCCGGCGCCGACCAGCCGCGGCAAGCGCACCGTGCCGCCGTCGATCAGCGGCACGCCCCAGCGGCGGCAGTACACCCCGAAGTATGCCGATGCCTCCATCACTCGCAGGTCGCACCACAGCGCGAGCTCGAAGCCGCCGGCCACCGCGGGCCCCGCGATCGCGGCGATGACCGGCTTGTCGAGCTCGAGCCGGGTCGGGCCCATCGGTCCCCTCGGCGGCGGGCGATTGTCGAGCGGATAGGCGATCTCCCGCATCGGCTGCGGATCGTCCGCCAGCGCCGCCGCGGCCTTGAGATCGAACCCGGCGCAGAACGATCCGCCTTCGCCCCAGAGCACCGCGACGGACGCATCCGGGTCGTCGTTGAATGCGGTAAACGCCTGCGCCAGCGCTTCGGCGCTCTTCGGGTCCACCGCGTTGCGCGCCTCGGCGCGCGATTGGATCACCGTCCACACCGCACCATTCTTTTCCACGCGTACGCTCATGCCGTCCTCCATGCCAGCGCGATGCACCCGATGTTACAGTTGGTCATGCGGCAGGTGACGTGGTACTTCGATTTCGTTTCGCCGTTCTCCTACCTGTGCCTTGCGCGCTTGGGCGAGCTGCGCGAGGTCGAGCTCGCTTATCGGCCCGTGCTTTTCGCCGGCTTGCTGCAGCAGTTCGGCCAGAAGGGGCCGGCAGAAATCGGCCCCAAGCGGCGCTGGACCTACCGTTGGTGCCAATGGTCCGCCGAGCGGCTCGGACTGCCGTTTCGGTTTCCGGCCACGCACCCGTTCAACCCGCTGCACCACTTGCGCCTGGCGATCGCGGCGCGCTGCGAGCCGGCAGCGGTGAAGCGGATTTTCGAGGCGTTGTGGACTACGGGGGCGGATCCGGGGGAGGCGCAACGCTTTGCCGAGCTATGCGCCGCGGTGAAAGTCGATTCGGCTCGGCTGGCGGACCCGGAGGTGAAGAATACTCTGCGACGCAACACTGATCAGGCTGCGGCCGCGGGAGTGTTCGGCGTGCCCAGCTTCGAAGCCGACGGCGAGATTTTCTGGGGCGTGGATTCGATCGACTTCCTGAAGGCATTCCTCGTCGACGCGTCGGTCCTGCGAAACGCGCAGATGAGGCGCCTCGACGCGCTGCCGGTCGGCGCCAGCCGGCGCGGCTAGCCGTACTTGCGCAGGTCGTCGATCACCTTGCCGTCGTTCGGCAGGCTGCCCGGCGCGACGAACTCGGTTTCCCCGCGCAGCTTGGTGACGTCGCGGATCGTCGCGACGATCGCCTCGGCGAGCCCGGCCGGGCGCTCTTTCGCCTCGCACTTGAGCGTCATGCGGTCCTTGCCGACCTCGCCCTCGACCACCAGCCGCGCGCGCAGCACTTCGGGGTGGCGGCGCAGGATCTCGTTTACCTGCTTGGCGGTGACGAACAGCGCGCGCACCTTCGTGCTCTGGTCGGCTCGGCCCATCCAGCCCTTGATCCGGGTGTTGGTGCGCCCGCAAGGGCTGGGTCCCGGCAGAACGGCCGACAGGTCGCCGGTTCCGAATCGCACCAGCGGGTAGTCCCGGTTGAAAGTCGTGATCACGACCTCGCCTACCTCTCCCTCGGGCACGGGGTCGCCGGTGCCCGGCCGCACGATCTCGAGAATCAGGCCTTCGTCCAGCACCATGCCCTCGTTCAGCGTGCCGTCGGGCGACGCGGTCTCGTAGGCGAGGTGGCCGAGGTCCGCGGTCGCGTACAGCTGCATCACCCGCACGCCGCGCTCGCCCATCGCTCTTCTGAGCGCGGGCGGCAGGTATTCGGCGCCCACCATGGCCTTGTTAAGCGCCGAGATGTCGTGCCCGAGCTCGTCCGCCTTGTCGGCGATCAGCTTGAGAAACGACGGCGTGCCGATGAACGCGTTGATCCCGAGGTCGCGGATCGCCGCCACCTGCATCTCGGTCTGGCCGACGCCCGTCGGCACGACCGCGCAACCGAGCGCAAGCGCGCCGGACTCGAGCATCGAGCCCGCGGGCGTGAAGTGATAGGCGAAGGTGTTCATCACCAGGTCGCCGGCCCGGAACCCCCCGGCGTAGAGCCCGCGCGCGGTGCGCCACCAGTCCTTGCCGCGGCCTTCGGGTTCGTAGATCGGACCGGGTGAGATGAAGAGCTTGGCGAGCCTGTCGCGCGGCGTCGCGTTCAGCCCGCCAAGCGGCGGCATCGCCTTTTGCAGTTCGCCGAGATCGGATTTGCGCGTCACCGGCAGGCGCGCGAGCGCCGCGCGCGAGCTCACCGCGCCGGGGTCGACGCCGGCGAGAATGCGGCCGAAGCCCGGCGCGTTGCTCTTCGCGTGCGCGATCTGCCCTGGCAGCGCTGCCATCAGCGCCGCTTCACGCTGCTCCGGGGATCGCGTCTCGAGCTCGTCGTAAAACTCCATCACAGCCAGCGCTTGCGACGACGATAGGACTTGATGTCGCGGAAGCTCTTGCGCCCGCCCGAGGAGAATCCGAGGTAGAACTCCTTCACGTCCTCGTTTTCCGCCAGAGCCTTGGCCACCCCGTCCATCACCACGCGCCCGTTCTCGAGGATGTAGCCGTAGTCGGCGTACCTGAGCGCGATGTTGGTGTTCTGCTCGGCGAGCAGGAAGCTCACGCCTTCCTTGCGGTTCAGGTCCCTCACGATCTCGAAGATCTCCTCGACCAGCTGCGGCGCAAGGCCCATCGACGGTTCGTCGAGCAGGATCATCTTCGGGTTCGCCATCAGGGCGCGGCCGATCGCCGTCATCTGCTGCTCGCCGCCCGAGGTGTAGCCGGACTGGGCGTTGCGGCGCTCCTTGAGGCGCGGGAAGTACGCGTACACCTTTTCCAGGTCCGTACGCGTCGCGGCCGCCGAGCCGCGAGTGTACGCGCCGGTAAGCAGGTTCTCTTCGACGGTCAGGTGCTGGAAGCAATGCCGTCCTTCCATCACCTGCACCACGCCGCGCTTGACCAGGTCGGCGGGCGTCAGGCGGTCGATGCGCTCGCCGCGGTACTCGATGTAGCCCTTGGTCACTTCGCCGCGCTCGCCCTTGAGCAGGTTGGATACCGCGCGCAGAAGCGTGGTCTTGCCCGCTCCGTTGCCGCCGAGCAGCGCGACAATGCCGCTTTCCGGCACCGTAAGCGATACGCCCTTGAGCACCAGGATGACGTGGTTGTAGATGACTTCGATGCTGTTGACGGTGAGCAGCGTGGGGCTCATCGGAATCGCTCCTTGGCGGCTTTCGGCGCGACTCGCGAAGCCGTGCCGAAAGCCGCCTGCGCCGCGGCTGCGACGCAGGCGACGAAACGCTTACTTCACTTTCGAGCAGTCGCGCGGCGTGATCTTGTTCTCCGCCGCGTACTTCGCCGCCGATGCCTTGATGATCGGCTCGATGACGCTCATGTCGGACTGGTACACGCCCGAGGTGACGTGCCAGGCCTTGCCGTCCCAGGTCTGGATGCGCGCGGCATGCGCGCCTTCGTGGTCGGCGCAGCTGGTGCGGATCGGCTCCATGAAGTCCTCGAACCCGAGCTTCTTGATGTCGGCCTCGGTGATCGAGAGGTGCTCCAGGCCCCAGCGCACCTGCTCGCCGGTCAGCGGCTTCTTGCCGTACTTCTGCTGCGCGCGCTTGACGCCCTCGACCGCCATCATCGCCGAGACCATGCCGCGGTTGTAAAGCACCTGGCCGACCTCGTCCTTGCTGCTCGCGGTGCCCTGGCCCTTGTCGTAGAGGTACTTGAGGATGTCCTGGTGCACCTTGGTGCGGCCGGCCGGCGCGAGGAACACGAGCGCGTTATAGGCCTTCGCGTCCTCGCCCGCGGGCAGCACGTCGGGCTCGGCGCCCGACCACCACACGCCGTACATCCGGTTCATCGGGTAGCCGGTGGCGACCGCCTGCTTGATCGCGGTCGAGTTCATCACGCCCCAACCCCAGAGGAAGACGTAGTCGGGCCGCTGCTGGCGGATCTGCAGCCAGGTCGCCGACTGCTCGACGCCCGGGTGCGTGACCGGCAGCAGCAGCAGGTCGAAGCCCAGCATCTTGGCGCGCTTTTCGAGCAGCGGAATCGGCTCCTTGCCGTAGGGCGAGTCGTGGTAGACCAGGGCGATCTTCTTGCCCTTGAGCTTGTCCATCCCGCCTTCCTTCTTGCCCACGTGCTGCACCAGGATGTCCGCGGCGTCCCAGTAGGTTCCGCCGAGCGGGAAGTTCCAGGTGAACACGGAGCCGTCGACCGAGTCGGCGCGGCCGTAGCCGGCGGTGATCAGGGGAACCTTGTCGCGCGGCGCCTTGGGCGTGAGCGCGAACGTGATGCCGGTCGACAGCGGCTGGAAAACGGTGGCGCCCGTGGAGCCCTTGTTCTTGAGGCGTTCGTAGCATTCGACGCCGCGGTCGGTCGCGTAGCCGGTCTCGCACTCCTCGATCGCGATCTTGACGCCGTTGATGCCGCCGTCTCGGGCGTTGAGCAACTTCAGGTAGTCGCCGTAGCCGTCCGCGAACGGCACGCCGTTGGGCGCGTAAGGCCCGGTGCGGTAGACGAGCATCGGGAAGAACTGCTCCTTGGCCTGCGCGAACGCGGGCGCGCTCGCCGTGACCGAGATCACGGCAGCGGCCGCTCCGACGGAGGCCGCCAGAAGCCTGGTTTTAGCTGCTAGGTTCATCTTCAATACCTCCTCTAGTATTGGCCGCGGTCGACAGACCGCGGGCCGGACGCATCTGCCGCCGCACTCAGTGCGGGAACGGCCACAGACGCAGCTTCTCCTTTCCGATCGCCCACAGCCGGGCGAGCCCGTGCGGCTCGACGATCAGGAAGAAAACAATCAGCGCGCCGAAAATCATCGACGCCAGGTGCGACGCCATCGCGGTCGACAGCGGCGCCCCGATCCACTGCGGCACCTGGTCCAGCGCGATCGGCAGCGCGACGATGAACAGTGCGCCGAAAAAGCTGCCCAGGATCGACCCCATACCGCCGATGATGATCATGAACAGCAGGTTGAGCGAAAGCGTGATGTTGAACGCAAGCGGCTCCCATGAGCCGAGGTAGACGAAACCCCAGAGCGCACCCGCGATGCCGACGTAGAACGAGCTTACCGCGAAGGCGGTCAGCTTGGCGTACACGGGGCGGATACCGATCACCTCCGCGGCCACGTCCATGTCGCGGATTGCCATCCACGCGCGACCGATATGGCCGCGCACGAGGTTGCGGGCCAGCAGCGTGAATACGGTGACCACCGCGAGCAGGAAGAGGTACTTCTTGACCGGCGAGTCAAGGTGCCAGCCGAGGATATTGAGTTGCGGGGTCGAGACCGAGCCGGAAGACTGGTAGCCGGTGAACCACTTCACCCTGGCGAACATCCAGTCGATGAAGAACTGCGCCGCAAGGGTCGCCACCGCAAGGTACAAGCCCTTGATGCGCAGGCTCGGTATGCCGAACAGCATGCCGACCAGCGCCGCGATCAGCCCGGCCAGGACCAGCGCGACCAGGAAGCTCAGATTCGGCACGCGCAGCATCAGGTTGTAGGCCGCGTAGGCGCCGACCGACATGAACGCCGCGTGGCCGATCGAGATTTGCCCGCAGTAGCCGACCAGCAGGTTGAGCCCGATCGCCGCGAGCGCCATGATCAGGAAGGGATTCAGGATCGACAGGAACAGGTAATTGCTGGCGAGGAACGGCACGCCCACAAAGGCGAAGGCAAGCAGCGCAAGCATGACGATGCGGTCCTGCGCGATCGGAAGCAGCGCCTCGTCTTCCCGGTAGGACTGCTTGAACTGGCCGTTTTCCCTGTAGAACATTCTTTTCCCGTGCTATACGCGGTCGATGATGCGCTCGCCGAACAGCCCCTCGGGCCGCACCAGCAGGAACAGCAGCGCGAGCACGTAGGCAAACCAGTTCTCGATGCCGCCGCCGGCGAGGTCGAAGGTCCTGACCATCACCGGCCCGAGGAAGATCTCGGCCATCTTCTCGCCCACGCCGATGATCAGCCCGCCGATGATCGCGCCCGGAATCGAAGTGAAGCCGCCCAGGATCACCACCGGCAGCGCCTTGAGCGCCACCAGCGAGACCGAGAACTGCACCCCGAGCTTCGAGCCCCAGACCATTCCCGCCACCACGGCCACGATGCCCGCCACCGACCAGACGATCACCCAGATGCGATTGAGCGGGATGCCGACCGACTGCGCCGCCTGATGATCGTCGGCGACCGCGCGCAGCGCGCGCCCCGTCGCGGTCTTCTGGAAGAAGAGCGCGAGCGCCGCCACCAGCAGCACTGCCACCACCGCCGCGGCCACGTCGTCCTTGTTGATCAGGATCCCGCCCTGGAACACGTCGCGCAGGATCAGCACCGGGGCCTTGGACAGGCCGAGGTTGATTTCGTAGATGTCGCTGCCCCACACCGACTGTCCGATGCCGTCGAGGAAATACGACACCCCGAGGGTCGCCATGAGCAGCACGACGCCCTCCTGGTTCACCAGCGGCCGCAGCACGACCCGTTCGACTACGATCGCAAACAGCACCATGATCCCGACGCCGAGCAGCGCCGCCACCCACAGCGGCATCACCTCCGCCATGCGCGCGACCGACAATGCGGCGAACAGCACCATCGAGCCCTGGGCGAAATTGAATACCCCCGAGGCCTTGAAGATCAGCACGAAGCCGAGCGCGACCAGCGAGTAGAGCACCCCCGCCATCAGCCCGCCGAGCAGCACTTCGACGAAAAACCCCGGCGCGCTCGCACCGGTCAGGAGCGGCGCGGCAAGGCCGGCGGCGAGCGCCGCGAACAGAATGATGACGGGAAGGTTCCGCTTCATGTCGCGCGCGCCCGCATCAGTGGCTCACACCGAGGTAGGCGTCGATCACCGCCTGGGTGGCCCGCACCTCGTCCGGCGTGCCGTCGCCGATCTTCTTGCCGTAGTCGAGCACGATCACCCGGTCCGAGATGTCCATCACGACGCCCATGTCGTGCTCGATCAGGACGATGGTGGTGCCGAACTGGTCGTTGACGTCCAGGATGAAGCGGCACATGTCCTGCTTCTCCTCGACGTTCATGCCCGCCATCGGCTCGTCGAGCAGCAGCAGGCGCGGCTCCATCGCCAGCGCGCGGCCCAGATCGACGCGCTTCTGCAGCCCGTACGGCAGGCGCCCCACCGGCGTCTTGCGGTAGGCCTGAATCTCGAGGAAATCGATGATGCGTTCCACCACGGCGCGGTGCTCAAGCTCCTCTCGCTCGGCCCGCCCGACGCGGATCGCCTGCGCGAGCAGTCCCGCCTTCATGCGCAGATTGCGCCCGGTCATGATGTTGTCGAGCACGTTCATGCCCTTGAACAGCGCCAGGTTCTGGAACGTGCGCGCGATCCCCTGCGCGGCGGCCTGGTGCGTGTCGACGTCGTGGCGCGGCTCGCCGAGAAAGCGGATGGTGCCCTTTTGCGGGTGGTACACGCCGTTGATGACGTTCAGCATCGAGCTCTTGCCCGCGCCGTTCGGCCCGATGATCGCTCTGATCTCGTGCTCGCGCACGTCGAACGACACGTCGGTGAGCGCGTTCACCCCGCCGAAGGACAGCGACACGTCCTCCACCGCCAGGATGACCTCGCCGATGCGGCGCCCCTGCGCCGTCATTTCCTGCGCCTGCGGCTGGGCGCTCACGCGGCCCTCTTCGCGGCCGCGGGCGCGAAGGTTTTCGCATCGCGGATCGCGAGGTCGGCGCTGATGCTCCCGCTGCGGCCGTCCTCGTACTTGACCTGCGCCTCTACGTGCACCGACCTGTCGTTGCCGTACAGCGCCTTGACCAGCGGCGCGTACCTTTCGGCGATGAACCCCCGCCGCACCTTGCGCGTGCGGGTCAGCTCGCCGTCGTCGGCGTCGAGCTCCTTGTGCAGGACGAGGAAGCGGTGGATCTGGCTGCCCGCGAGCTCGGGATCCTGCGCCAGGTCGGCGTTGACCCGCTCGACGCATTGGCCCACCAGCTCGCCCACTTCGTCGCGCGAGGCGAGATCGACGTAGCCGGAGTAGGCGAGGCTGCGCTTCTCGGCCCAGTTGCCGACGGCTTCGATGTCGATGTTGATGAAGGCGCAGACCCGGTCGCGCCCGTCGCCGAAGGTCACCGCTTCCTTGACGTAGGGGAAGAACTTGAGCTTGTTCTCGAGATATTTGGGCGCGAACAGCGTGCCGTCGTCGAGCTTGCCGACGTCCTTGACGCGGTCGATGATCTTCAGGTGGCCGTCGGCGTCGAAGTAGCCGGCATCGCCGGTGTGGAACCACCCTTCCGGATCCTTCGCCTCCGCGGTCGCCTGCGGATTCTTGTAATACTCCTTGAACAGCCCCGGCGAGCGGATCAGCAGCTCGCGCTGCGGCGTGAACCTGAGCTCGACCCCCTTCACCGCGGGGCCGACGGTGTCGGGCTTGACCTGGCCGTTCGGCTGAACGCACACGAACACCGAGGTCTCGGTCGAGCCGTAGAGCTGCTTCAAGTTGATTCCGATCGAGCGGTAGAACTTGAACAGGTCCGGCCCGATAGCCTCGCCGGCGGTGTAGGCGACGCGCACCCGGCTCATGCCGAGCACATTGCGCAGCGGCCCGTAAACCAGCATATCGCCCAGCGCGTATCGCAGCCGGTCGCCCGGGCCGACCTGCTTGCCGTCGAGGATCGCGCCGCCTACGCGTTGCGCCACGTCCATGAAGTAGCGGTACATGACCCGCTTGAGGCGCCCCGCGTCCTCCATCCGGATCGACACCTGGGTCAGCAGCGCCTCGAGCACCCGCGGTGGCGCGAAGTAGTAGCTGGGGCCGATCTCGCGCATATCGGTCATCACGGTTTCCGCCGACTCGGGACAGCAGATGCAGTAACCGGTTGCGAAGGGTTGCGCGTAGGAGAAGATGTTCTGTCCGATCCATGCCGGCGGCAGATAGGCGAGCACGACGTCGCGGTCGTTCAGCCCTTCCATCTCGGCCGCCGCGCGGGCGCGGTCGATCAGGGCATGATGCGTGAGCACTACGCCTTTGGGCGTCGCAGTCGTGCCGGAGGTGAAGAACATCGCGGCAGGGTCGTCGCCCGCGCCCTTGGCGATCTCGCGCTCGATGAAGCCGGGATCGCGCCGCCGGGCGTCGAGTCCGATCTCGCGCAGCCGATCGTAGCTCGAAAGCTGCGGCTGGGCGTAGTGGCGCAGGCCGCGAGGTTCATCGTAGTAGATGTGCGCCAGGCGCGGGCACTGCGGCAGGATTTCGAGCAGCTTGTCGACCTGCTCCTGGTCCTCGGCCAGCGCGTGGGCGATGTCGGCGTTCTGGATCGGGAAAGCCATCTCGGCCGCGACGGCGTCCTGGTACAGCGGCACCGGCACGGCCCCCAAGCACTGCGCGGCGCACATCGCGGCGTAGATGCGCGGGCGGTTGTCGCCGACCAGCGCCATGTGATCGCCGCGCCCGAGGCCTTGCTCGGCAAGGCCGCAGGCGAGTATCTGCACTTCTTCTGCGAACTGCTTCCAGGTCCAGGTCTGCCAGATGCCCAGATCCTTTTCGCGAATCGCCGGACGGTCCCCGCGCGCCGCGGCATGGTGCAGCAGCAGCTTCGGAAACGTGTCGAGCGCCCCGATGTCGGCCGCCATCGAGTTCCTCCTCCCAAATTCTTGCATTAGTATGACACGTCGCGCAGCCGCACAGTCTAGCCGCGGGGCGTCTCAGGGGTTGTCTTTCCGGCGACAATTGCGACGATGGTGACGCTGGCCCAATTCCTTGCCGGTTCCATATGGCCGCAGGCGCTCGAGCCGCGCGCGCGCGAGCGGGTGCAATGCGAGACGCTCGAACGCGAGGTCGTGGCCGGCGGCTACGTCTGCCGCAAGGGAGAGCCGGTCGAGTACTGGGTCGGCGTGATAGAAGGTCTGGTGAAGATCTCCAGCGTCTCGCCCGAGGGCAAGGCGGTGACCTTCACCGGCGTGCGCGCAGGCGGTTGGTTCGGCGAGGGCTCCCTGCTGCGCCCGGCCCCGTGGCGCTACGACGCCGTGGCGCTGCGCGCCAGCCGCGTGGCGCTCGTGCCGCGCCCGACCTTCGATTGGCTGCTCGACAGCTCGATCGGCTTCAACCGCTTTCTGCTCGATCAGTTGAACGAGCGGCTGGCGCAGTTCATCGCCATGGTCGAATACGACCGCCTGCTCGATCCGGACGCGCGCGTGGCGCGCTGCCTCGCGGCGCTGTTCAATCCGCGCCTGTATCCGGGCTCGAGCCGCGAGCTGATGATCTCGCAGGAGGAGCTCGGCTACCTGTCGGGCGTTTCGCGCCAGCGGGTCAACCAGGCGCTGCAACGCCTGGCTGAAATTCCTCTGCTGCGCGTCGACTACGGCAAGGTAACGGTGCTCGACCTCGCGGGTCTCAAGGCATTCGAGGGCTGACGGGCAGCGCGTCCGAGCTCGCGCGTGCGGCGCCCGCCGCGGCGACTCGAACGGAAATTACTTTGCGTCAATCTTGCCACTCGGTCTCGCGCATTTACTCGCAGTCCGTTGACGTACGTCAGCCTCCCGAGAGCTGTCGCGGCCAGCATGGTTTCAAAAGGAGCTGCGACAAATTCGCGGAAACTGATCATGCGCAAATCTCGAAAGATTGTTTACGGGTTGACTTGGTTCGGGTTGATATCTCTGCTGGCTGCATGCGGCGGCGGGGGCGACGGTAGTTCGACAACCTCTAGCCCATCGACTCCGGGCGATGAGGTGACCGCGTGCGTTCCCGGTATCGACGTCATCGGCGCCTGGAAAATCGTTGCCAACAACCAGACTGCGGTTCCGGGTTCGACCGACATCAAGTTCTTCAGCTACAACCAGCCGTCGATCAACTCCAGCGGCTTGTTGGTGTTTCGCGGCCGTGCCCGCGGCGCGACCGGGTCGGGCGCCTCCGGAGGTTCGTCAAGCATGAGCCGGGGGGTGTTCGCGGTCGATGCGTGCCTGCCCTCGCCGAAGATATACACCGTGGCCGATACCAGCACGCCGGTTCCGGCGCCGAACAACACCGACGCCGTGTTCACCGAGTTCCCCTCCATCCCGCGCATCGACATGAATGCGGCCGTGATGGCCACCCGCGGCCAGTCCAACCCGGTGTGGACGTTGAGCGACGGCACCAAGCTCGGCACCTCGGGGGTATACGTAGGCTCGGTCGCAGGACTATCCACCGGCATCGGCCTGCTCGGCGGCGTGCCGGAGTTCTCCTACATGCAGGTTCCCAACGCGAGAATGATGGGCTTGAAGTTCGACCAGTTTCCCGGCTCGCCCACGGTGAGCGACGGCAAGTACCTCGCGTTCAAGGGCAACTACACCGACACTGACACCGACGGCGTCACTCCCATCTCCCGGACCGGGGTCTATTACCGCGACCTGAGCGTCAGCAACTCGCCGCTCCACGTAATAGCGGACAGCAGCATGCTCATCCCCGGCACCGACCCCGCGACGACCTTCGGCTCCACCGCGCCACCGAGCGCGGCCAACGGGCACGTCGCGTTCGTCGGCCTGGACAACGAAGACGCGCCGACCGCGGGCGGCCTGTACATCGCTCCGTTGGCCGACAAGCCGGCGCTTACCGCGTTGGTGCAGATTGGCCAGACGATGGTGACCGACAATGCGGGCAAACCCATGGCAGGCGATCCTACGTTCACCGCGCTTGGCGAGGGTCTCGCCTTCGATGGCCGCTACATCGCGTTCTGGGGCGCGTGGGGAACTGAGACTCGCCCGATCACGCTCACCTGCCCGACCGACGGCAACGCCGACCTGATCGCCGCCTGCCAGAATCAGTACCCCCCGGACGGGGTCACGACGAAGCCGGTGCCCGTCAACCAGGGCATCTTCCTGTACGACACGGTGCAGAAGAAGCTGTGGATGGTGGCGCGGGCGGGAACCGGCGAACAGTTCCAGGACTTCCTGTACTGGGTGTTCTCGGGTTCTCCCGGCACCACCGGCAGCGAATCAGGTGGCGGCTCGGACGAGTCGGGGCCGACGGACGCCGAGCCGCCGCGCTGGCGCGCGTCCGCCTTCGCTGCAGTGGACGGAGCGCGCGGGACGATCTTCAAGGGGAGCTTGACGTCGGCAGAAGGCGTCGCCACGCCAAGTTCAGGGATCTACGGCGCGGCGTTCACCGGCAGCGCTGTGGACCCGGTGTTCAAGATCGCTGAAGTCGGCGACAGCATTGCGCCGATGGATTCAACCGCGCCCGCCGACTCGGCGATCACGGCTCTGGGGATCGAGCGCGAGTCGCTGCGCGGCGGCTGGCTGACGATCACCGCCTCCACGCTGGATCCTTTGGGAGAAAGCTGGGCAGGGATCTACGCCACCTACTTCCCGGGAGCTTTCCACGTAAACCCGGCGCCTGATCCGAGCGGGGTCGGCACTCTCGTCCTCGGCAAATAGCCTACGAGGTCAGCCGCTCCGGCGGCTGACCTCGGCGCGGCGCTTATCCCTTGGCGACGCGCCAGACGTGCTTGAAGCCGGCACCTGTCTCGTCGCCCGGCTTCTTGTCTTTGTGCCAGTAATAGAGCGGCTTGCCCTTGTAGGCCCACTGCATCTTTCCGTCGCCGCGCATGACGAAGCCGTAGTCGCCCGAAGCCGTGTCCGAAGCGCTCGCGAGGAAAGGCGGCCAGTTCACGGCGCAGCCCCCGTTGCATTCGCTCTTGCCCGAATGCGCCTTGTCCTTGTCGAACGTGTAGAGCGTCATGCCGTGATCGCCGGTTAGCACGCCGTGCTCGACGACGGGCGACGCAGCGTGCGCGACGCCGGAAACGCCGACGATGGACGCGGCGAGCGCCAGGGGCGCCAGAACCCGATTCGCGGAAAGCTTCATGTCAGTCTCCAGGTTGGAATGTCTATGCTAGTGACAAACAGTCACCGGCCGCAGTTCATTCCTTTTCGGCGACCATGATCAGCGCGGGAGTACCGAAGGCGACCGCGCCGGGGCAGCTCAACCGGATGCGGCACCCTGAAGCTGGCGAAGTGCGTTCTGCAAGGTGTCCATCCGGGCGCGGTACGGCACCGCCGATGCGGCAAGACTCGTTTCCAACGCATGCGCTTCGAGCTCCGCACCGGCGATGTCGCGATCCTGCAGCAGGCATTCGGCAAGGCGCAGGCGCGCCTCCGCCTCTCCCACCCGGCAGCCCACTTCGCGCCAGTGCCGCACGCCCTGCCGCAGCCGCTGCGCCGCGCGCGTGACATCGCCGTCGGTGAGCGCGACCTCGGCCTCGGCGCCGCAGTGCATCGCCTTGAGCG
>JBAUTD010000084.1:0-1529 GCA_049582045.1 Burkholderiales bacterium | reverse complement strand
TAGATAAGCAGGGAACACCAGAGAGTGGCGCTTACAGCGAGGGAATGCACCAGGCGATTGACGATATTGCGACGGCCATTAAAAACTTAGGAAGCTATTTTTCGTAAAGTGGCGAATCGCCTTGGGAAGAGAATGGCGGGTAGCTCCGGCAACCGGGCCTGTTTTGACAGAAACGGCAACCGGGAACTATGCGCCAAGATTTAAATTATGCACGGTTTATCTGAGAGAAGCGGTGATCTCGGATAAAGCCGCCAGCCGGCACGTTCGTCCGACATGAAAGAGTGGGCATATGCAACCAAGCGGAGAAAACAAACCACCGGAAAATTTAATGGACAGGCTTCGCGCCTTATTCGGCTCCCAAACCCCGCAAAACAAGAATGCGCTGCCGCCGAAAGCGCACTTCAGCATCTGGTATTTTCTGATTGCGCTTTTGGCATTTTCATACATGCAGCAATACTTTTTTTCCGCCAAAGTGGAGACGATCCCTTACAGCCAGTTCAAACAATACGTCGCCAAAGGCAGCGTAGTTAAATTGACCATCGGTCCTGAATCGATCAGCGGGACGCTTAAAGGATCGCCGGGTCAAAAGTTCACCACGGTTCGCGTAACGGATCCCGGGTTGGTGAAGGACCTGGATGATAACAAGATCAACTATTCCGGATACTTTGAAAGTCAGTTGCTGAGCACCGTCCTGTCCTGGGTCATTCCCATCGGCATCTTTTTCCTGATCTGGCGCTACGCCATGAAAAAGATGGGGCCGGGAATGGGAGTCATGTCGTTTAGCAAGAGCAAAGCCAAGATTTTTGCGGAAACCGAGACGAAAGTCACTTTTGCGGATGTCGCCGGCATCGATGAGGCCAAGGAAGAGCTTAAGGAAGTGGTCGAGTTTTTGCGCAGCCCGGAGAAATTTCAAAAATTGGGGGGAAGGATCCCCAAAGGGGTGCTTCTGGTAGGTCTGCCCGGAACCGGCAAAACGCTCCTGGCAAAAGCCGTGGCCGGAGAGGCCAAAGTGACGTTTTTCAGCATCAGCGGCTCTGAGTTCGTGGAAATGTTCGTCGGCGTCGGTGCCGCGCGTGTCCGTGACCTTTTCTCTCAGGCGGCGGCCCAATCGCCCTGTATCATTTTCATCGATGAATTAGACGCATTAGGCAAAGCCCGCGGGACGAATATCATGGGCGGGCATGATGAGCGCGAGCAGACGCTGAATCAGCTTCTGGTGGAGATGGACGGATTTGAAACGAATAAAGGGGTCATCATCATGGCCGCTACCAACCGGCCGGAAATATTAGACCCCGCCCTGCTGCGCCCGGGACGCTTTGACCGGCAGGTCCTGGTGGATCGCCCGGACATCAACGGGCGCGAGGCCATCCTGAAAATTCACTGCCGGCATGTCGTCTTGGGTTCCGATGTCGACCTGCGCAAGATTGCCGGTTTAACTCCGGGTTTCGTGGGAGCTGATTTAGCCAACCTGGTCAATGAGGCCGCCCTGTTGGGGGCCCGGAAAGACAAGGAAACGATCGGCTCGGCGG
>JBAUTD010000083.1:0-2078 GCA_049582045.1 Burkholderiales bacterium | reverse complement strand
CGCAATTTCGTGCAGCTCGACCCGCAGCGCACGCCGGCGCACATCTTCCGCCTGCGCAGGCGCGTGCGACGCGAGCAGGACTTCGACTACTTCCTGTGAGGCCCGAGCAGAAATGAACGCACCGGCGAACGCCAGCGTCGACACCGGGACCCGCGAGGAAGCCGCGGCGGCCGCGGTCGATCCGCTCTGGTACAAGGACGCGGTCGTTTACCAGCTGCACGTCAAGGCCTTTTTCGACTCCAACGCCGACGGCCTGGGCGACTTCCGCGGCCTGACCTCGAAGCTCGACTACGTGAAGGACCTGGGCGTCAACACGCTGTGGCTGCTGCCCTTCTATCCCTCGCCGCTCAAGGACGACGGCTACGATGTCGCCGACTACCACAACATCCATCCGCAGTACGGCACGCGCCAGGATTTCCGCAACTTCGTGCGCGAGGCGCACCGACGCGACCTGCGCGTGATCACCGAGCTGGTGGTCAACCATACCTCGGATCAGCACCCGTGGTTCCAGGCCGCGCGCCGCGCGCCGCCCGGCTCGCCCAAGCGCGACTACTACGTCTGGAGCGACGACGACCGGAAGTACAAGGGCACGCGCATCATCTTCACCGACACCGAGACCTCGAACTGGACCTGGGACCCGGTGGCGAAGGCGTTCTACTGGCACCGCTTCTTCAGCCACCAGCCCGACCTCAACTTCGACAATCCGCAGGTGATGAAGGCGGTGCTGCGCACCATGCGCTTCTGGCTCGACATCGGGGTGGACGGGTTCCGGCTCGACGCGATCCCATACCTGATCGAGCGTGAAGGCACCTCGAACGAGAACCTGCCCGAGACGCATGCGGTGCTGCGGCACATCCGCGCCGAGCTCGACAAGAAATACAAAGGCAAGCTCTTCCTGGCCGAGGCCAACCAGTGGCCCGAGGACGTGCGCGAGTACTTCGGCGACGGCGACGAATGCCACATGGCCTACCACTTCCCGCTCATGCCGCGCATGTACATGGCGATCGCGCAGGAGGACCGCCATCCGGTGACCGAAATCATGCAGCAGACCCCGGAGATTCCCGACAACTGCCAGTGGGCGATCTTCCTGCGCAACCACGACGAGCTGACCTTGGAGATGGTGACCAGCAAGGAGCGCGACTACATGTACCGCATGTACGCCGCCGACCCGCGCGCCAAGATCAACCTGGGCATCCGCCGGCGCCTCGCGCCGCTGATGGAGAACGACCAGGACCGGATCAAGCTGATGAACAGCATGCTGCTGTCGATGCCGGGCTCGCCGATCATCTACTACGGCGACGAGATCGGCATGGGCGACAACATCTTCCTCGGCGACCGCAACGGCGTCAGGACCCCGATGCAGTGGACACCCGACCGCAACGCCGGGTTCTCGCGCGCCGACCCGCAGCGCCTGTACCTGCCGCCGATCATGGACGCGATCTACGGCTACGAGGCGGTCAACGTCGAGGCGCAGCTGCGCGAGCCGGCCTCGCTGCTGAACTGGATGAAGCGGCTGCTCGCGGTACGCAAATCGAGCCAGGCCTTCGGCCGCGGCAAGCTCAGCTTCCTGCGCCCCGGCAACCGCAAGATCCTGGCCTACCTGCGCGAGCTCGGCGAGGAGGCGATCCTGTGCGTGGCCAACCTGGGCCGCTCGGCGCAGCCGGTCGAGTTGGATCTGTCGCGCTTCAAGGGCCGGGTTCCGGTCGAGATGATGGGGCGCACGCCCTTCCCGCCGATCGGCGAGCTGCCCTACCTGCTCACCTTGCCCGCGTGCGGCTTTTACTGGTTTCGCCTGGCCAAGGACGCCGACGTGCCGCACTGGCACGAAGAGCGCGGCGTGGCGCGCGAGGACCTGCCGATGCTGGTGCTGTTCGACGGCTGGACCAGCCTCTTCCGCGATCGCGTGGTGCCATGGCGCATCCGCATGGCGGAGAAGACCCGCGCCCAGCTCGAGAACGAGGTGCTGGCGCGCTACATCGAGACCCAGCGCTGGTACGGCGCCAAGGGCGAGCGCATCGCGCACGCGAAGCTCGCGGACCACGCGCTGTGGGAGGCGAACCGCTCGAGCTGGATGCTGG
>JBAUTD010000082.1:0-39374 GCA_049582045.1 Burkholderiales bacterium | reverse complement strand
GCCGAAGCCTGGTTGCGCGCGAACGACGTGGCGGACGCGGCCCGCTGGCTCGCATTCGCGGGCGGCGCCCCCTTGCGCGCCCTGGAATACGCGTCAGGACCCCGCGGGGAGACGATTGCCCGGTTGCTCAAGACCCTCCAGGGGGCATCGCCCCAGGCCGCGACGGCAGGCGATCGAGAGGAGGTGGATGCGCTTGCGGAGGTGTTGCAGAAGCTCGCCTTCGATCACGCGTTCGCCGCATTTGGCGCTGAGCCGAAATATGCCACCGGCAGTCCGCGATCGACCCCGGCCGATGCGATCGAGTGGCTTGCGTTCGCGCGTGCCATGGGGCGCAATCGGGCGCTTGCGCGGCATCCGCTCAATCCCAGGCTGTTCGCCTCGGATATGCTCGCCGCGATGCCAGGCAAAGGGAGGCGGGGATGAATGAGACCGAGGGCAAGTTCGACGGCGCTGACGGCGGGCGCCCGAGTGTCCTGTCGCTCAATATTCGCGAGAAGAACGCGCTCTACGCCGTACATGCCTCAGTTGAAGAATGGCGGAATCTTCATTCCGACGGCCAGGGCGCACCGCCTGGGCGACGAGGTGTTCATGCTCGTCTCGCTTCCGGATGAGCCCGTCAAGATCCCGGTGAGCGGAAAGGTCGTGTGGATTACCCCGGCCGACGCGCAAGGCAAGCGCGCGCAGGGAGTTGGGATTCAGTTTTCTTCAGATGAGGCCGAGCGTTCGGCCTAGAAAAAAATCGAGGGACTTCTTGCTGGAATGCTAGACAGCTCAAAGATAACTCATAGTTTATAAGTTATTACAAAGTATTAGGAAGTATTCATAACTTCATAATGTAACTTTTAATTCTTCCTATCTGTTAATAAATAAGTATCCGAGAAAGGATAAAAACGGGGGTGTGGTAGAAAGTGGCGGTAGCGAGCTGTATCTACAGCGTTAATCCCCTCGAATAGGTCGCTCCAATTTCTTCGGGCGCTAGAATGGGGGAAAGCCTAAGGGACGGGTTTTAGCGCGCTACCGAGATTCGCGGAGTTCTCGGAGAATGCAATTTAACATAATACACATATGCGCACAATTCGATCAGTTCATACGGCCGGCAGGCGGAATCGGAAACCGGGCGACGGGGATCCCCTCGTCCAGCAACGCTTCGTGTTCTTCCTGGGTGGCCTCGCCCCGTATCGGGCGCTCGGGCGCCTCTTCGTAGTGGATGCGTCTTGCTTCGGCCGGAAACTGGGCGCCAACGTCCTCGGTCTTGGTCAGAATCTCATCCAGCAAGCGCGAGTAGAGAACCTGCGCCAGCGCGAGCGGATCGCGCCCGGCAAGCTGCGGGGCCTGCTGCGCCGGCTGTGGCGTCGGCGCCTTGACGGGCTCGGCACCGGTGTTAATACGGGTCGCCGAGGGCACCCGTTCGACGCTCGCCGACCCGCAATTTGGACAGCTTAGCAGCCCGCTCTTGCGCTGCGAGGCAAATTCCAGACTCGAGCCGAACCACCCCTCGAAACGGTGCCCTTCAGCGCATAGCAGATCGAAGACGATCATGATTGAATTCTAACCGACAATGAGATACTGCAGCGCCCGCCCACGCACAAGCCGGACGCCGAAACAACAATGATTGCCGACCGCATCGAAGCAAAGTGGATCGACCTGTTTGCGGACGTCTTCGCGCGTTGCAAGGTGTCCACGGGCGATCAGTGCGCGGTCTTGTCGGAATCGCAGTCGCGCGCGCTGAACGTCAGACTTGCGGAACTTGCGCTTCTGCGCCTGGGTGCGCGGGCCTTCCACGTCGTTATCCCGACGCCAGCGCAAACCGCGCCGGTGCCGATCCGCTCGACCGGCGCGTCGAACGTCCTGCGGGATCTAGGTGCCGCGATCAACGCCCTCGCATCCTGTGCGTTCATTGCGGACTGCACCGCGGAGGGGCTGATGCACGCGGTGGAGCTGCCGCAAATTCTCAAGGGCGGGGCACGCGTACTGTACATCTCCGACGAACATCCGGATGCGCTGGAGCGCCTGGCGCCCTCCCCCGCGGACGAGCAAAGGGTGAGGGCGGGAATGCGTCGGCTGCGCGAAGCCAAGCACATGAAGATAAGCTCCTTCGCCGGAACGAAGCTCGACATCCGGGTGGAGGGGGCAAGGGTCGGCGGCGTCTGGGGCTACACGGAAAAGCCCGGCACGTTGTCGCACTGGCCAGGCGGACTATGCCTGTGCTTTCCGCGCGCGGGGGCCGTCGACGGAACACTCGTGCTTGCGCCCGGCGACCTCAATCTGACGTTCAAGCGGTATGTCGAATCGCCTGTAACCCTGAGGATTGAGAGCGACTATGTCACCGCGATCGAGGGCACATCGCTCGATGCGGAGCTGATGCGGGAGTATTTCGCGGCCTGGGGCGAGCGTGAAGCCTACGCCGTATCCCACGTCGGCTGGGGGATGAACCCGCGCGCGCGCTGGGAGGCGATGGCCATGTACGACCGGCGCGACGTGAACGGGACCGAACAACGCGCTTTCGCGGGGAACTTCCTCTACTCTACGGGCGCCAACGAAGTGGCCGGACGGCACACCTTGGGCCACTACGACCTGCCGCTCAGGCACTGCACCATCCGGCTCGACGGCACGACGATCGTCGACGACGGACGACTGCAGGGCGACCTGGCATGAGCCTCCCGGCATACGTCGAGCAGGGACGCGGCGGCGATACGCTGGTCTTCCTGCACGGGGTCGGCGGGGGGCACGCCGCGTGGGACGACCAGCTGCCCTATTTCGCCGGACTCGGCTATCGCGCGGTCGCCTGGGATCAGCCCGGCTACGGCGCGAGCCCGCAGGTTGAGCCCTACGATCTGGAACGAGTCGCGGGCGCCCTGCAAGCGCTGATCGAGCACCTGGGCGATGCGCCCGTGATCCTGGTCGGGCACAGCATGGGCGGATTCGTCGCGCAAGAGGCCTATGCCCGCTTTCCCCAGCGCATCAAGGCGCTTGCCCTGTGCTTTACCAGCGCCGCGTTTGGCGGCGGTGGCGGCGACTTCCAGCGCGAGTTCATCGCCGCGCGCATCGCGCCGCTGGACCAGGGCCGCACCATGGCCGACATTTCGTCCCAGCTTATGGCCACCATGCGGGGAAGCAGGTCCCGGCCAGGCGGCCTGGAGCGTGCCGAACGCGTCATGGCGGGCGTGCCCCCTGGGACCTACCGCAAGGCCGTTGCGCTCCTCACCACGTTTGACCGCCGCGCATTGCTGCCCCGGATCGCGGTTCCGACGCTGCTGCTCGCCGGCGCCGAGGACCGAACGGCCCCGCCCTCGGTCATGCAGCGCATGGCGCAACGAATTCCCGAGGCGCGATACGTGCTCCTTGACGGCTGCGGCCATCTCGGTCCGATGGATCAACCCGATGACTTCAACCGCGCCCTCGCCGCTTTCCTCGAGCGGCATGCAATGCGGCGCGAAGCATGACTTCCACTGCGAGCGCGATCGATCCACGTTACACCGTGACCGGATCGAACTATCCGTTGAGCGCGAAGCAAAGTGATCTCGTCGCGCTCGCCGAGTCCATAGGGCCCCTGTTTGCGCAGCGCGCAGCAGGTTACGACCGCGAGGCGAGCTTCCCGTTCGAGAACTACGACGACCTGCGCCGTACCGGGCTGCTCGGCCTGTGCGTGCCGGAAAGCTTCGGCGGCAAGGGCGCCGATCTGCGCAGCTACGCGATCGTCTCGGCCACGCTCGGCAAGTACTGCGGCGCTACCGCCCTCACCTTCAACATGCACGCCTGCTCGACACTTTGGCCCGGCATCCTCGCGGATGATCTCGATATGACGGCCGAGCAGAAACGGGAGCACGAGCTGCATCGAAAAGTTCACTTCGAGCGCGTGATCGGGCAAGGTGCCGTCTACGCGCAGCCTTTCTCCGAGGGCAGCGCGGCCGCCGCCGGCAGGGCGCCGTTCGGCACGCTCGCGTCCAAGGTGGATGGCGGCTGGCGGATCAGCGGCAAGAAGATCTTCGCCTCGCTCGCGGGAGCCGCCGACTACTACGGTGTCCTGTGTACCGAGGACAAGCCGGATCGGACGATGCAAGATACGCTCTACATGGCGGTTCCGGGAAACGCGCCGGGGCTCACGATAACGGGGGACTGGGACCCACTTGGAATGCGCGGCACGGTCTCCCGCACTCTGGTGTTCAAGGACGTGTTTGTGCCGGACGACGCCCAGATGATGCCGCGCGGCGTTTACTTTCAGGCGGCGAGCCGCTGGCCGCACATGTTCACCACGCTTGCTCCGACGTACTTCGGCATCGCGATTGCCGCCTATGAATTCACGGTCTGCTATCTGCGCGGGGAAGTCGAGGGGATGCCGCCGGTGAAGCGCCGAATGTATCCGACCAAGCAGATTGCAGTGGCCGAGATGCTGATCAAGCTCGAACAGACCCGGGCGCTGTTCCTGCGCATGCTGGACGACGCCCGCGTCGACCCTCCTAAGGATGCGCGCCTGCGCGCCTACGCGGCGCAATTCACCATCATGGAGAACGCGAATGACCTGTGCCGGCTCGCGATTCGTACTTGCGGCGGCCAGTCGATGCTGAAATCGCTGCCCCTCGAGCGGCTATACCGCGACTCGCGCTGTGGCGCGCTGATGCTGCCGTGGACCGCCGAGCTTTGCGTCGACCGTATCGGACGCGAGGCGCTCTACGAATCCGGCGAAAGCGACGACTGACGTGAACTTGTCGCGCATCGTCGAGCGCTGGGCCGAGCACTTTCCCTCCAAAGTCGCGATACATTTTCACGGCACGGATCTCAGTTACGCGGTCTTGTGGGAACGAGTCGAGGAAGCGACGCGCGCGCTCGGATCGCGCGGGATCGTGGGCGGCGATCGAGTTGCGTTTCTCGGCTACAACAACCCGGACATGCTGGTGCTGTTGTTCGCGCTGGCGCGCCTGGGTGCGATTTTGGTGCCGCTCAACTGGCGCCTAACGGTGGCCGAGCATCGCCTTATCGTGCAGGACTGCACACCGCGACTCTTGTACACCGAGCCCGAGTTTGCGGCGCACGCGGCAGAGCTCGGAGTGTCCTCGTGCGTCACCCTCGACGGTAAATGGCGCGAAGGCGATGCGATGCCTTCCCTTCCCGGCTGCGACGACGACGACATGCTGGTGATGTACACCTCCGGCACGACCGGCCGGCCCAAGGGCGCTGTGCTGCGCCAAAGCGCGCTGATTTGGAACGCGTGCAATTCGATCCATGCCCACGATCTTTCCCAACGCGACCATGTGCTGAGCCCCCTGCCGATGTTCCACGTCGGCGGCTTGAACAACCAGACCGTGCCAGCCTTGCTCGCGGGGGCGACCGTGACGCTGCAGCAACGCTTCGAAGCCGGGCAATGGCTCGCGGACGTCGCCTCGAGACGGCCGACCATCAGCTTGCTCGTACCGGCCACGATGCACGCGGTGCTGGCACACCGGGAATGGGATCGAACCGATCTCTCGTCGTTGAAAATGATCAATTCGGGCTCGATGGTGGTGCCGGATTCCCTGATCCGGGCATTCCACGCGCGCGGCGTGCCAGTCGGCCAGATCTACGGCTCGACCGAGACGGCGCCCATCGCCTCAGTGCTGCACAAGGAAGATGCGTTGGCAATGGTCGGAAGCGCCGGCAAGCCGGCGCTTCACTGCGACGTGAAGATTGCCGCGGACGACAGTGGCGCGGAAGCCGCCGTGGGCGTGGTGGGCGAGATCTGGGTTCGTGGCCCGAATGTGATGCGCGGATACTGGAACGATCCTCACGCGACCGCGGGCGTGTTCCACGACGGATGGTTCAAGACCGGCGATCTGGCGCGTCGCGACCACGGAGGCTTTCTGTGGATTGCGGGTCGAACCAAGGACGTCATCATCTCCGGAGGGGAGAACATCTATCCGGCCGAAATTGAGAACGTTCTGGCGGATTGCCCGGCGGTCGCGGAATCCACCGTACTCGGGATCGACGACCCCAGGTGGGGAGAGACGGCATGTGCCTGCATCGTGCGCCGCGCCGGCGCCGCACTCGACGAGAACGCCGTGCTGTCGCTATTTCACGACCGTTTGGCCCGCTACAAGCATCCGCGCCGCATCGTCTTCGTAAACGAATTGCCGAAGAACGCCATGGGGAAAGTGCAGAAATTCGAGCTCAAACGCCTTCTTGAGGTCGGCTAGTTCATTACAATATGGCGTTCGCAGCCAGAGGGCATGTCGTGAATCTCGCTAAGTCCATTTACGCCGATGTCCTGGTGCTGTCCCCAGAAGGAAGGCTTGACCATGACAATTGCGCGGCTTTTCACAGCGCCCTTGAGCGCTACCTGGAGGAGCCCGGCAGCACGGCGGCGCGCGGCGTGGTATTCGATCTGGGGTCGCTGGATTACGTTTCGAGCGCGGGCCTGCGCTGCTTCATGCTGGCGGCAAAGCAGGCTCGCGCCCATGGCGGCAAGATCCTGATCGCGGCCATGCAGCCGGTAGTGGCCGAGATATTCGAGATCAGCCGCTTCAGCATGATCCTGGAAGCATTTCCCACGGTTCGCGCCGCACTGGAATCGCTTTCGCCGGAATCCGCGCTGGCCTACGACCGGGCCTGACGTGCGCGTCCGGTTCTGGGGCACACGCGGCTCGATTCCAGTCTCGCTGACGTGGCGCGACGTGCGAGACCGACTGGTGCAGGCTCTGGTGGCCGGCAATGGCCAGCAACTCGACACGATGGAGAAGGCGAACGCCTTTATCGAGCAGCGCTTTCCCTTTTCCCTTCGCCGAACCTACGGTGGACACACGGCCTGCGTCGAGTTCGAGCCTGGTAGCAAGGAATACTTCGTGTGCGACATGGGCAGCGGCGCGCGCGCGTTCGGTGAACACGTGCTGGCGCGCAACGCCGGACAGCCCGCCGTAGTGAATGTGTTCATGTCGCACGTGCACTGGGATCACATCATGGGATTCCCGTTCTTCGGGCCTGCATACTTGCCAGGAACGCGCATACGGATCCACGGTTGCCACGATGTGAACGAGCACGCGTTCCGGTTGCAGCAATCCCCACCCTGCTTTCCGGTGCCGTTCGATCAGCTCGCGGCACGAATCGAATTCGTCCGACTCCAACCTGGTCAGACGACCGAAGTCTCGGGCATAGCGGTGACGCCGAAGCTTCAGCTGCATGGCGGTGACTCGTATGGCTACCGCTTCGAGTGCGCAGGCAAAAGCCTCGTGTATACCACCGATTCCGAACACAAGCTCGAGAACGACCTGGATACCGACGGATTCGTGCAGCTTTTTCACACTGCCGACCTGGTCGTGTTCGACGCGATGTACTCCCTCGCCGACGCGGTATCGGTGAAAGCGGATTGGGGACATTCAAGCAACGTGATGGGTGTGGAGCTTTGCCAAATGGCCAAAGCGAAGCGAATTGCGTTATTCCATCATGAACCGGCCAACGACGACTCGGACATCGAGCAAATCCTGCGGGAGACGATGCGTTTCGAGGAGCTCACGCAGCAAGGACACCGGCTCGAGGTGCTGGCGGCGTACGACGGCCTGGAGCTCGACCTCTAAGGATGGTTTTCGCCAAGCGCGCGGCCGGCGTCGCAGTGCTGGTGGCCAGCGCGATGGCGATCGTTCTGCAGCCGCCCTTGGTGCGCGCCGTGCGCGACCTCCTGTTCGACGGCTATCAACGGATCTATCCGCGGGAAAGAATATCGGCTCCAGCAATCGTCGTGGCAATCGACGAACAGTCGCTTGCCGCGTACGGGCAATGGCCCTGGCCGCGTGCGCGCACGGCAGAGCTTCTGCGCCGGATCGCCAAAGCCGCTCCCGCGGCCATCGGTGTCGACATTCTATTTCCGGAGCCTGACGGGGCATCACCTGACGGCTCGGGCGATGCCGCGTTGGCTCAGGCGATTCACGGAAACAAGGTGGTGCTCGCCGTTGCCGGGCTGCCATATCGTGACGGTCGCTTTCCTGCCCCCCCCAGAGTGGCGCCCGTCAGGCTTTTCGCACCGCAACCGCCGCCGCTGGAGAAGTTCAAAGGACAACTGCAGAGCCTCCCCGAACTCGATCGGGCCGCTGCCGGACGCGGCCTCATAAGCAGCACCGGGGATTCGGAGCGCATCGTTCGACAAGTACCTGTCATGGGGCAGATCGGCAACGTGTATGTGCCGTCGCTTGCGGTCGAGATGGTCCGCGTCGCGGCAGGGCTCAGGTCGTTCCGAGTCGATGCAAAAGGCCGTGACCGGCTGATCGTCCATACAGGTGACATTGCGGTTCCGGCCCAGGGTGACGGACGACAGTGGATCTACTTCGGTCGGCACGACCCGGAGCGTGTCGTCTCGGCCGCGGACTTGCTCGGCGGTAAGCTTGCACCTGAAGTGTTGCGCAACAAGCTGGTGCTGGTGGGTGTCACCGGGCTGGGATTGCTCGATCAGAAAGTGACGCCGCTCGGGGAACGCGTGCCCGGAGTCGAAATACACCAGCAGATTCTCGAGCAGATCTTCGGCGGCAAGTTCCTGCGCCGTCCCTACGGCGCTCCCTGGATTGAGGCCGGACTGTTATTGATCGCGGGCCTGCTGCTGGTAGGCACCGTTCCTTCCCTTAGGGTGTGGGCATCTGTAGCGTCTTTCGGCGCAGTGCTGGTTGCCTTATTTGCGGGAGGTCTTGTCGCGTTCAGGTACGGGCTTCTGGTGGACGTCGCCTCTCCGGCGCTCGGAGTGATTCTCGTGTTCGGCACCGTCCTGGCAGCCACTCTGGCCGAAGCCGATCGTCAGCGCCGCGCGATGCGCGTAGCTGCCGCAAGAGTGGCGGGCGAGTTGCAGGCTGCACGCCGCATTCAGATGGGCCTCTTGCCAGTCCCGGAAACGCTCTTCGAGCGCGAAGGGCGTTTCGCGTTGGCGGCACTTCTGGAGCCGGCGCGCACCATAGGCGGCGATTTCTACGATTGCGCGATGATCGACTCGGATCGACTCCTGTTCGTTATCGGCGATGTATCCGGCAAGGGCTTGCCGGCGAGCCTGTTCATGGCCCTGTCGAAGACGCTGATCAAGAGCGCGTCAATGCGCACCGGGCGCGACATTGGCGCCGCTTTCATCCGCGCCAATGCCGAGATCGGCCGCGAGAACCCCGAAGCTCTGTTCGTGACCGCCTTTGCGGGCATCTTGGACGTACGCACTGGAATGCTCGAATACTCGAATGCGGGTCACGAACCGCCCTACAGCAAACAGCCGGATGCCCCACCGGAGCGCTTCGAGATTGGCGACGGCCCACCGCTATGCGTGCTGGAAAACCACTCTTACACGACCCGCTACCGCCAACTCGTTCCCGGGGAGTGGCTATGCCTGTTGACCGACGGCGTGACCGAGGCCATGGATCCGGAGGGCAGGCTGTACGGGATCGAACGCGTGGAGGTGGTGCTGGGAGACCTGCCCGGATCCGCCGAGCCGAATGACATCATTCGGGCCCTACACGATGACGTGCAGCATTTCGTGCGCGGGGCCCACGCGTCGGACGACTTGACGCTGCTTTGCCTGCGCTGGCGAGGGATCGAACTCAGCGGACGTTGATTTCCACGCCGCGATTGCGCAGTTCATCAACGTTGTCCCCAGTTGGAACCAGCAAATCCCGCTTGCCGCGGCCCGTCACCTCGATTTGTTCAGCTTTGACTCCGGCTCGGATCAATACGTCGCGCACCTTTTCCGCGCGCTGTCGCGACAAGACATCGTTGCTATCCATAGAGCCAACCGTGTCCGTATGACCTATCAACAATATGTCGGGTGCCGGGCGCTTGCGGATTTCGGCCATCACCTGGTCCAACTTGGGTTTCGACTCGTCCGTGAGCTCGTCGCTCCCGGCGACGAAATAAACGATGTAGGCGGCGGGTTTGAGCGGCAGCGCCGAAAGGGTTTTGCCGAATTTCCGTTCAACTTGTTCCGGTGAAACCTGTTTTCGCTGCAGCACTCCGTCGGAGCCGATGTGGCTCGCCGCGTAGGCCGTATCGAGCACCTGCTCCTGCGTTCCGCGGTGGACGACGACCCCGCCGATCTTGCCGTTTTCGCCGGGGAGCACTATGACCGTCTCCTCACCCAGCGAGTGTTTCGGCGTACTGAACACGATATACGTCGCGAGCAGCACGGCGTAAACCAAAGCCCCCATATCAGCTTTGCGGCTCCGAAACGTGGACGATGAACTTGGTGCCGCGCACGCCCATGATCGACGCCGGTGTATGGATCCTCATCGCACCCGGGGTGTGCTTGACCAGTTTGCCCGAGACCACAAGGATGGTTCCCTTCTTGATCGACGCGTCCATTTGGCCATCGTAAGTGGTGGTGTCGAAGGCATACTTGTCGAGCGACATCACCGTGTTCGGGCCGATCGAGAGCAGGCTGTTGTCGGCGAGTGTTACCCCGACGGCTCCGTCATCGCCCGTAATGATCGAATCCGACTGACGGACGTGCACCCCCGGCGCCACCGCGATTCGTTGGCCGTCACGTTCAATCTGCGCACTCCCCTGCGCCGTCTTGATCTGCCCAGCATCCTCTGCAGCTGCGCTGAATGCCACGACTGCCAGTGCAAGCCCCGCAAAAGCAATTGCTCCGCGCATAATGCCTCCTTAGCAAGTCCCTTACTATAATGCCCCTAACGTGACGAACACGCGAACCCACGTATTTCCGGCCCGCATGAGCGCGCTTCGGGATCTCCGCGCTTTCCTGGAGGCATTTTGCACCGACTCCGAGCTTGGGCGAGATGCTTGTTTAAGAACAAATGTGGTACTTGAGGAATTATTCACGAATTGTATCCGTCACGGCCACGGCGGCGAGACCGAACAGCCGATTTGGGTCGGCCTTTCGTGCGACGAGGCGGGCATTTCGATAACATTCGAGGACAACGCGCGCCCGTTCAACCCCTTCAACCACGCTCCGGTCGGCATCGATCATACCGTTCGAACCAGGCCGATAGGCGGACTTGGCGTCCTCTTGGCACAGAAATTGGTCTGCTCGCGTGACTATGCGTACGTGTTCGGCCGGAACCATTCCCGCCTCAGGCTCGGCCGCAGCTGACGTGGTGCCCGGGGCCGGAGTCGAACCGGCACGGCCTTTCGGCCTGGGGATTTTAAGTCCCCTGTGTCTACCAGTTTCACCACCCGGGCAAAGCCGGATTGTCGCGGAAAATCTGGAGGCGGGGGTCGGAATCGAACCGGCGTCCACGGCTTTGCAGGCCGCTGCATGACCACTCTGCCACCCCGCCGGGGGCTTGGAGCAAAAAAGGGAGAGCCCCTGGAGGCTCTCCCTGATCGAATCTGGAGCGGGAAAGGAGTCTCGAACTCCCGACCTCAACCTTGGCAAGGTTGCGCTCTACCAACTGAGCTATTCCCGCAATAACGAGCGAGCGGATTATAAGGCCATCCCGGGCGGCGCTCAACCCGTCGCTGCCGCATGCGGCAGGGCCCTGCGCAGGTAGTACATCATCGAAATCACGGTTAGCACGGCGGCCACATTGATCAGCACCGTGCCGAGCACCTGGCAATTGATTATGCCGAAAAGGTCCTCGTGATAGAGCAGTAACGGCACCGCAATCATCTGGCTCGCGGTCTTAACCTTGCCGACGAACGCGACCGCGACGCTCTTGGCCTTCCCCATCTTGGCCATCCACTCGCGCAGAGCGGAAATCGCAATTTCCCGCCCTATTATGATCAGCGCGACTGCCGACTCGACGCGATCGAGCTGCAGCAGCACGATCAGTGCTCCCACAACCATCAGCTTGTCTGCGACTGGATCGAGAAACGCACCGAACGCAGACATCTGATTCAGTTTGCGCGCCAGATAGCCGTCGAGCCAATCTGTGACCGCGGCGAAGACGAAGATTACCGTCGCCGCAAGGTTCTTGCTCGGCATCGGCAACCATGCGTCCGGCAGATAGAACACTCCGACGATGAGAGGAATCAGAATAATCCGCAGCCACGTGATTAGGTTGGGCAGATTGAGCGGCATCAGCGGCTGACCTGGTCGTGGAGATGACGATAGATCCTCTCGGCGAGGCCGCGGCTGATGCCGTCGACCTTGCAAAGCTCGTCCACTGCGGCTGCGTGCACCTCGCGCAAACCGCCGAAGTGCGCCAGGAGACGCTGCCTTCGTTTGGCGCCGATTCCCGGGATTTCGTTCAGCGACGAGGTTGTGCGGGATTTACCGCGCCGGGCGCGGTGACCAACGATCGCGAATCGGTGGGCTTCGTCGCGGATGCTTTGGATGAGATGCAAACCGGGGTGCTGCGGTGCAAGAATCATGCTCTGCCCCTCGGCTTCTAGCACCAGCTCCTCGAGGCCCGGCTTACGCTGCGGGCCCTTGGCGACGCCAACCAGGTAAATATCATTCAGGCCGAGTTCGACCAACGCCGCCTTGGCGGCCCCGACTTGACCCTTGCCTCCATCGATAAGGATCAGATCCGGAATCTTCCCTGCCTCTGCCGTTGTGCGCTCGTAGCGCCGCGAAAGCGCTTGGCGCATCGCCGCGTAATCGTCACCGGGAGTGACGTCTCTGATGTTATACCGCCTGTATTCGCTCTTTTGCATCACGTGATGGTCATATACGACGCAGGAGGCCACCGCGGCCTCCCCCATCGTGTGACTGACATCGAAACATTCGATTCGTTCTGCCGCGGCCGGAAGGCCAAGCGCATCGCGCAAGGCGATAGTACGCGCCTCTTGAGTGGTGCGCTCGCGCTCGCGGTGCGAGATCGCCAGCTGCGCGTTCTTGCGCGCCATGTCGAGCCAGACGCGGCGCTCGCCGTGCACCGGTACGGCAATCTGCGTCGCGCGCGGCCCATTCTGGCGCAGCACGGTCTCGAGAGTAGCCCGATCCAGCTCGTCGCTGGTCAGTATGAGCGGTGGCACGGGCTGCTCGAGATAATGCTGCTCGAGAAACGCCGCAAGCACTTCGCCTGCCGCTGCCCCGTCGGCATTCTGTGGGAAGAAGCTGCGATCCCCGACGTGCAGGCCTGCCCTAATCATGACCAGGTTCACGCATGCGATGCCGCCTTCAAGCACGCAAGCCACTACATCCGCATCTACGCCGCGCTCGCTCTCGACGTATTGTCGTGCCTGTACCTGCGACAAGGCCCGGATCTGATCACGGTAGATCGCCGCTTCTTCGTACATCCGTGCCGCGGCAGCCGCGGTCATCTTCTGCGTCAGCGTTCCCAGCACGTCGGCCTCTCTGCCCTCCAGGAAAAGAACCGCATTGTTCACGTCCTGGGCATATCTATCCTGGGTGATGAGGCCCGTGCAGGGCGCGGTGCAGCGTCTGATCTGGTGCAGCAGGCAGGGGCGCGAGCGGTTCTCGAACACGCTGTCTTCGCAGGTCCGCAGCCGGAATACTCGCTGCAGAAGCTGAATCGCGTCGCGCACGGCGTGGGCGTGCGGAAAGGGGCCGAAATATCGGTTGCGGCGGTCTTTCGCGCCGCGATGAAACCCGATACGCGGAACGACGTGGCCGGTAAGCATCAGGTACGGATAGGACTTGTCGTCGCGGAACAGGATGTTGTAGCGCGGTGCCAAGCTCTTAATGAAGTTGTTCTCCAGCAGAAGAGCTTCGGCTTCGGAGCGCGTTGCCGTCACTTCGATCGCGGCGACCTGCGTCAGCATCATTCGAATCCGCGGGCTGATCGCGGTGCCGCGGCTGAAGTAGGAACCGACGCGCTTCTTGAGGTCTCGCGCCTTGCCCACGTACAGCGGTTCGCCGCCCGGGCCGAGCATGCGATACACGCCCGGCAGGCCGGGAAGACCGGCGACAAAGGCCTTCGGGTCGAATGCTTGGCTCATGGTCTTACCGCAGATTCTAGCGCCATGCCTCTGATTTCGTGTAAAATTCTCGCCTTTTGGAATTCGGCAATACCCAATGGCGAAAGTATCGGCGGTCGAGATTCGGGTCGGGAACCTGCTCGAGTGGGACAAGCGCGTGTGGCGGGTCCTTAAGTGCTACCACGTGCATGTGGGCGGACGCGGCGGAGCGTTCATGCAGGTCGAGATGAAGGACATCGAGTCCGGCACCAAGACAAACCAGAGGTTCCGCACCGAAGACAAGGTCGAGCGCGCGTTCGTCGAGCCGCGCGACATGGAGTACCTCTACCAGGACGGCGAGAGTTACGTGTTCATGGACAAGCAGAACTACGAGCAACTTTCGCTGTCGGCTGATTTTCTCGAAGGACAGTCCGGATTTCTCCTTCCGAATACGGATGTGCAGATCAATTTCTACAACGGTCGCGCCATCGGCGTTGAATTGCCTCCGTCCGTCGTTCTGACCGTGACCGACACCGAGCCTGCCATCAAGAACGCCACGGCGACCACAACCTTCAAGCCGGCGCGGATGGAGACGGGAATAACGGTCCAGGTGCCGCCGTTCGTCAACCAGGGTGAACGGATAAAGGTCAACACCAACGACGGCACCTACATGGAGCGCGCCTGACCTTTCTCAGGCGAGCCCGCTCAGGGCCTGCACTGCCTTGAGATAGCCCACTTCGGTGCGTCGATCTTCGTAGTGACGCGCTCGCATGCGAGCCAGCCGCCCCGCCGGCGCCGGACCGATGTCGCCCAGTGCGTCCAGTAGCTGGTCCTGGCCCGTTGGATCGTTGCAAAGGAGAACCATGTCGCAGCCGGCCGCGAGCGCGGCGCGCGCGCGCTCCGGAATCGATCCGGCGGTGCCAGCGCCCGCCATCGAAAGATCGTCGCTGAAGATCATACCGGTGAAGCCCAAGCGTTTGCGCAGGATGTTCTGCAGCCAGAACCGCGAGTAGCCGGCAGGCTCGGGATCTGCCTGCGTGTAGATCACGTGGGCCGGCATCACTGCCGCGAGCCCCGCCGTGATCGCCGGCCTGTAGGGCGCCACATCGCGCGCAAGGATCTCTTGCAGCGGGCGTTCATCGTGCGGAACGTCGACGTGCGAATCCGTGCTGGCGAAACCGTGACCCGGGAAATGCTTTCCGACGGCCGCCATGCCTCCCTCCCCCAGGCCGCGGATGAACGCCGCGGCGAGTTCCCCCACCGCGAGGGGATCCGAGTGAAACGCCCTGTCGCCGATCACGCTGCTGCTTCCATAGTCCAGGTCGAGCACCGGCGCGAAGCTGAAATCGAGCCCATGCGCAGCAAGCTCGGCTGAAACCACGAGACCCGCCGCCTGTGCCGCGACGCATGCTGTGCCGCGATCGCCGTCCCACATTTCTCCCAGCCTTCGCATCGGCGGCAGCGGACTGAATTCGGCCCGAAAGCGCTGCACCCGTCCGCCTTCGTGATCGACGCACAGGAGTAGGTCAGACCTTAGAGCGCGAATTTCAGAAACGAGCGCGCGCAGCTGCCGTGGATTCTCGTAATTGCGCGCGAACAGAATCACGCCGCCAGTGGCGCGATGGCGCAGGCGGGCACGATCTCCGTCCGTGAGCGCGCCGCCGATTACATCGATGATCGCCGGCCCCGGCGGCATGCTCATGCGCCGGACTCCAGAATCACGGTCGCGCTGGCGAACGCCCTCTCATCCGAAAGGGACAGGTGACAGCGCCCCACTCCGCGCTGCGCCAGAAGCGTGGCGAGCGCGGGCGTGAATTCGAGCTTGGGTTGACCGGATCGCAGGTTGATGACCCATACGCCGTGCCAGTTTGCAGGCGCGTGAATGCCCGTGCCAAGCGCTTTCGTGAATGCCTCCTTGGCGGCGAAACGCTTGGCAAGGTAGGCGACGGGCTGGCGGTGGGCGCGAAATCGCGCAAGCTCCGGCTCACACAGGATCCGCTCCGCGAACCGCTCGCCGTAGCGCGCAAGTACCTTGTCTACGCGCGCGATCTCCACGATATCCGTTCCGATCCCGTAAATCATCGATGCGGCGCGCGCGCGGCTTCGACGATGAGGCGCTTCATTTCGCGCACCGCCTCGCGCATCCCGACGAATACGGCTCGGCTTACGATGGCATGCCCGATATGCAATTCGCGAACGCCGGCAAGACGTGCAACCGGTTCCACGTTGAAATAGTTCAGTGCATGACCTGCATTGAACCGCATCCCAAGTCCACGGACTGCCTCGCCGGCCTGCTTGAGTTTGTCCAGCTCGTGCACCACCGCCGGGCTCTCGGCGTCGCGGCCCTTGGAATGAAACGCGTGCGCGTAGGGGCCGGTGTGTATTTCGCAAACGACCGCCCCGATGCGAGCCGCTGCTTCGACCTGCCGAAGCTCCGCGTCGATGAAGACTGACACTTTGATCCCGGCTGCAGCCAGAGGCGCGATCGCGTCCTTCAGCTTGAACTCCTGCGAGACCACATCCAGGCCGCCTTCCGTGGTGATCTCGTGGCGCCCCTCCGGAACCAGCATGGCCATCTCGGGCTTTACGCTGCAAGCGATCTCGACCATCTCTTCGGTCGCCGCCATTTCCAGATTGAGCTTGATATGCGTGAGCTCTCGCAACCGCCGCACATCCTCGTCCTGGACATGGCGCCGATCCTCGCGGAGGTGCACCGTGATGCCGTCGGCGCCCCCAAGGTGGGCCTCAACGGCGGCCCAGACCGGATCGGGCTCGTAAGTACGCCGCGCCTGGCGCACGGTCGCGACGTGGTCGATATTGACGCCTAGTTCGATCATAGCTCCTGCAGCTCCATCAGCACGGTGCGCGTGTGAAGCGTCTGGCCTCCGAGGCGATGCGCGATCAGTGCACGCAGCAGCGCGCGGGCCTCGTCGCGCGTCTCGGCACGCTCGTATTCGTCGCGCGCAAGGTCGAGAAGGGTGCGGCCGCTGACCACCACGTCACTGCCTGCGCCTGGGCGCCCTTCCCTGCCCGTCACTGCGACCGGACCGCGGTCCGGCTCGTAAGCGTAGCGCCGCTCCGGCTCGATTGCCATACCGGTCGCCGCGTCTCGCTCGAGCACGGGAGCATACCCGAGTTCCGCCAGCATCCTGCGCTCGAAGGCTCGCAATACCGCGGCATGCGGCGAGCCTGCGGACAGGCGGACAAGGCTGCCAGTGTAAGCATCAAAAAGCCCTTCGTGCGGATCTTCCCGCGGTAGCAGTCTGAGCAGAAGTTCATTCAAATAGAATCCGCACATCAGGCCAAGACCCTCGAGCGAGCGCAATCCCGCCGCCCATTCGACAGCAATCAGCGTACCGAGCTCACCGGAAGCGCTCCAACTCAATCGCAATGGATGAAAGGAGAGCAGCACGCCGCGCATCGCCGAGCGCGGACGCCGTGCTCCGCGCGCGAGCAGCGCAACTCGACCATGGCGTCTGGTGAACGCCTCGACAATTAGACTGGTTTCCTTGTACGGATGCGTATGCAAGACAAATCCAGATTCGTGGTCTGCCCTGCGCCGTGTTGCCCGGTTATCCATATCCCAGCCCGCGCAGCACGCGTTCGTCGTCGGTCCAGCCGCGCCGCACCTTGACCCAGACGCCCAGATAGACTTTGCCGTCGAACAGGCGCTCCATATCCTTGCGCGCGGCTTCTGCCATGCGCTTGAGCTGCGCGCCCTTGCTTCCGACCACGATACCTTTCTGACTCTCGCGCTCCACCAGGATGGTCGCCTCGATTCTGCGCAGGCGACCCTCCTCTCGGAAGCTGTCGATCACCACTTCGCAGCGGTAGGGTAGCTCTTCTCCCAGCATCTGGAACAGCTTCTCGCGCAACAGCTCTGCGGCGAAAAAGCGCTCATCGCGATCGGTTAGCTGCTCGGGGGGATATATGGCTTGCGCCTCCGGGAGCGCCTTGCGCAGGACCTTGAGCAACTCGGGCAGATTCTTCCCGGTCCGCGCGCTTACCGGCACGATGGCGGTGAACTCGCGCTCCTTGCTCAAGCGCTCGATGAACGGAATCAACTCCGCTGCACGTTTGAGCCGATCTATCTTGTTCACTATCGCCACCACCTTTCGCTCGGAGGGAATGCGCTCCAGAAGGGCTCGGTCCTCTGCGCCGTAGCGCCCGGCGTCGACGACGAACGCCACGACATCCGCGTCCCGGACCACGTCCACGGCGCGCCGATTCAAGGTCCGATGCAGGAGATTCCGGTGACGCGACTGCAGGCCAGGCGAATCTATGAAAACGAACTGGCACTCGTCGGCATTCAATATCCCCGTCACCAAATGACGAGTGGTCTGGGCTTTGGGCGAAACGATAGACAGCCTCTCGCCGATCAATCGGTTGAGCAGTGTGGACTTCCCGGTATTGGGGCGCCCCGCGATCGCGATCGTACCGCAGCGAAATCCCGTCATTGCCCGAGCTCCCTCAGCATTCCCTCCGCCGCCTGTTGCTCCGCGCGTTGGCGCGACGATCCGCTGCCACTCGAGCGCACACCGAGTTCTGTCACCACGCACTCGACTTCAAAGGTTTGCAGATGTGCGGCCCCACTGGTCGCGGTCACGCGATACTCGGGCAGAGGACTGTGACGCCCCTGCAGATACTCCTGCAACCGAGTCTTCGCGTCCTTCCTTGTTCGGTCCGGATCCAGTTCTTGCAACGCGTTGCCATAGACCGCCAGCACAGCCGTACGCGCGGCATCGTACCCGCCGTCGAGCAGCACGGCGCCAAACATCGCCTCCAACGCGTCGGCCAGAATCGATGCTCGCGGCCCCCCGGGATTCGCAAGCTCACCATCGCCGAGGTGCAGGTGCCCGCCGAGTCCAAGCTTCCGTGCAAGGTCAAATAGCGTTTCTTCGCGGACCAGACCCGCCCTGAGGCGAGTCAGTTTGCCTTCGGAAAGCGACGGAAAGCGACTGTAGAGAAGCTCTGCAACGACGCACCCGAGCACGCCGTCGCCGAGAAATTCGAGTCGCTCGTTGTGGGGCGATCCGTAACTGCGGTGCGTAAGGGCTTGATCCAGCAGCGCCGCGTTGCGGAAGCGGTAGCCGAGACGACTCTCAAGCGTCGCAGGCTGGGTCAAGGGGACTCAGGGGCCGGAGGAACTCGCCTGGAAATCGATGTACAGGCCCACGTTTGCGAACAGGGGGATTTCCTTGTGGTAGGCAAACGAGATCACGACTTGCCCTCCCTCCCTGGAGATCACCAGGTCGCTCGGCTTGAGGGACGGCATTTCGTCGATTGCCTGACGTGCGTCGAAGGATCTGCGTATTTCCGCTGGCGAGGTTTCACCCGAATTCGCGATGGCGGTGATCGCCTCTTTGGCAGTGAAGTATTCCATGTACTTGGGTCCCACCTTCAGGCCGAGCAGGACGACGAAGATAAGGACGACCGATCCGAATATGAGACCGCCGAGGCTGAGACCCAATTGCCTGTTGCGCATCTTCCCTCCCGGCACGCGCGTGTTAGTGAAAGGTTCCAAACCGGCTCAAGTCGTTCAAATTGAGCCAGATGAAGAATGCCTTGCCGATGATATTCGCGTCAGGAACGAATCCCCATACCCTGCTGTCGCTCGAATTGTCCCGGTTGTCGCCCATCATGAAATAGTGTTCCGGCGGAACGGTGCAAATAAGCCCGTCCCTATTGTAGTTGCAATTCTTCGAGAACGGGAATGTACGAACCTGCGGCACGTATGCCGGGGCATTCTGGTCGATCAGGATCTCGTGCTTTACGCCGCCGAGATCCTCGACGTAGCGCCTGTAGAACTGCATGCGGTCTTTGGACAGGTAGTCGTCGATCTGTCGTTCCGGCACTAGATGGCCGTTGATCGTCAAGCGCTTGTCGCGGTACTCGATCTTGTCGCCCGGGAGACCGACTACGCGCTTGATGTAGTCCAGCGACGGATCGTCCGGATAGCGGAAAACCATCACGTCCCCGCGATGCGGATTGCCGATCGAGATGATCTTCTTGTTCAGCACCGGTAGCCGGATCCCATAGGTGAACTTGTTCACCAGTATGAAATCTCCCACCTGAAGCGTAGGGATCATCGATCCGGAAGGAATCTTGAATGGCTCGACCACGAACGAGCGAAGCAGAAACACGACGACGATGACCGGGAAGAAGCTGACGGAATACTCGACCCACCACGGCTGCGGCGCATGCGCCGGGCGCCGCTTGCGCAACCAGACCTTCTCCAGCAGCCATACCACGCCGGTAACCACCAGCAGTATCAGCAAGAACAGAGCGAAGCTCATTTGTCGCTCATTTGCAGGACCGCAAGGAACGCCTCCTGCGGGATTTCCACTGCACCGACCTGCTTCATGCGCTTCTTGCCCTCCTTCTGTTTTTCGAGCAGCTTCTTCTTGCGCGTTATGTCTCCGCCGTAGCACTTCGCAAGAACGTTTTTGCGCAGCGCCTTTACGTTTTCACGCGCGACGATGTGTGACCCGATAGCCGCCTGGATCGCGACATCGAACATCTGTCGCGGAATCAGCCCTCGCAGCCGAGATACCAAGTCTCGTCCACGGGACTGCGCGTTGGAACGGTGCACCATGCTGGAAAGCGCATCGACGCGCTCTCCGTTGACGAGCACGTCGAGCCGAACCATGTCCGCCGGCCTGTACTCCTTGAAATCGTAGTCGAGCGAGCCGTAGCCGCGCGTGAGCGACTTCAGGCGGTCAAAAAAATCCAGAACCACTTCGTTCAACGGGAGGTCGTACGACAGCACCACGTGGCTCGGGGAGTAGTGCATGTTGGTCTGAGCGCCGCGCTTTTGGGTGCACAAAGTCATGACGGCACCGACATACTCTTGAGGAACGAAGATCGTCGTCGAGATGACAGGCTCCCGGATCTCTGCGATTTTGTCTGGGTCCGGCAGCTTGGCCGGGTTCGACACCTGCTCGACCGATCCGTCGCTCAGAAGCACCTCGTAGATCACCGAGGGTGCCGTGGTGATCAGATGCATGCCGTATTCGCGCTCTAGCCGCTCCTGCACGATGTCCATGTGCAATAGGCCGAGAAACCCGCAGCGAAACCCAAATCCGAGCGCCTGCGATACTTCGGGCTCATAATGGAACGAAGCATCGTTCAGATGAAGTTTTTCAAGTGCGTCGCGCAGTGCCTCGTACTGGTTCGACTCGACCGGATATAGCCCAGCAAAGACTTGCGGCTTGACCTCCTTGAACCCGGGCAGGGGTTCATGCGTGGGCTTATCCGCATGCGTCAACGTATCGCCCACCTTCGCAGAGCGCAATTCTTTGATCCCCGCGACGACAAAACCGACCTCTCCAGCCGACAATTCGTCTCTCGCCTGCGCTTTCGGGGTGAACACCCCGACCTGCTCGCACAGGTGAGACGCGCCCGTGCTCATCAGCTTCACTTTCTCCTTGGGGCGCAAGCAGCCGTCGACGACGCGCACGAGCATGACCACTCCGACGTAGTTGTCGAACCAAGAGTCGATCACCAGCGCCTTCAGCGGCGCGTTCTCAATGCCTCTTGGCGGCGGGACGCGCGCGATCACTGCTTCCAGTATGTCGGTCACGCGCTCGCCGGTCTTGGCGCTGGCGCGGATGGCATCGTGCGCGTCGATTCCGATGACGTCCTCGATCTCCTGGATTGCCCGTTCCGGCTCGGCGGACGGCAGATCAATCTTGTTCAGGACCGGGATGACCTCCACTCCAAGCTCGATCGCGGTGTAACAGTTGGCCACCGTCTGCGCCTCGACGCCCTGAGAGGCGTCTACCACCAGCACCGCGCCTTCGCACGCCGACAGCGAGCGGCTCACTTCATAGGAAAAGTCGACGTGCCCCGGAGTATCGATCAGGTTGAGGTAGTACGTTTCCCCGTTCTTCGCCCGGAACGTGAGCGCGGCCGTTTGCGCCTTGATGGTGATTCCGCGTTCTCGTTCGAGCTCCATCGAATCGAGTACCTGGTCCGCCATCTCGCGGTCCGACAGGCCTCCGCACATCTGGATGAAGCGATCGGCAAGCGTCGACTTGCCGTGGTCGATATGCGCGATGATCGAGAAGTTGCGGATGTGGCTCTGCGCCATCACAAAAAAGGGTGCCCGCGGCACCCTTCTGGGAAACGATCGCTATCTTACCGCAAGGCGGTCTGTCAGTGCCGTCAGATCGAGGAAATAGTGGCAGATTTCGTGCTCGTCGGGACCGACGAGCACCGGCACTCGCTCCCCGTAACGTGCCTCGAGCGCGGGATCGGCATCGACGTCCACCGTCTGGACCGTAAACTGAAGCTCATCCTGAAGAGCCTCGAGCGCACGCCGCATGTCTTCGCATAGATGGCAATAGGTACGCCCGTAAAGAGTCAGGCGCACCACCGATCAGCCTTCGTCGGCGAGCCCGGGGACCGTCACGAATGCCGTACTATCGCCGCGCCGCACCTGGAGCGTAAACACAGCTCCTTTGCTCAGGTCCCCAAGCAGCTTGTTAAGCTGTTGCACCGACTTGAGTTCGGTCTGGTGTCCATTCTGGACTAGCATCAACAACACGTCGCCGCGCCGCAGGTCCGCGCTCGCCGCAGGCCCCACGTCCGTCACCACAAGGCCGTGCGTCAACTTAAGTTCTTTGCGTTGCTGAGGCGTAAGCTCGCTCACCACGATACCGAGGCGATTCGGCGCGACCTGCGCCGGCTTCTGCTCCGGAGGAGACTCGAGCGCAGCGACCTTTTCCTCCCGAAGCTCTCCCACCGTGATATTCGTCGTTCGAGAAGCGCCATTGCGCCATAGTTCTACGGGTACCCGTGAACCCGGGTGCGTGGCGCCGACGATTCGCGGCAGATCGATCGACGACTCCACGGGCTTGTTGCCGAACGAAAGAATGATGTCGCTCGGCTGAATGCCGGCCCGCGCCGCCGGGCTCCCCTCCTCCACGGTGTTCACCAGGGCGCCTCGCGCCCGGTCCAGGCCGAAGGAAGTCGCGAGATCCTTTGTGACCTCCTGGATCACTACTCCGATGCGTCCGCGGGACACCCGACCTTTTTCCCTCAGCTGCCCCTGGACATCGAGCGCAACGTCGATCGGAATCGCGAACGACAGGCCCATGAACCCGCCGGTTCGGCTGTAGATCTGGGAATTAATGCCGATGACCTCGCCACGCATATTGAACAACGGGCCGCCCGAATTGCCCGGATTAATGGCCACGTCGGTCTGAATGAACGGCACGAAGCTTTCGTCCGGCAGAGAGCGGCCCTTGGCCGATACGATGCCTGCCGTCACGGTATTGTCGAACCCAAACGGAGAACCGATCGCCACGACCCATTCGCCCACCTTGAGTCGCGACGGATCGCCGAACTTCACAACCGGCAGTCCGCGCGCCTCTACCTTGATGAGGGCAACATCGGTGCGGCGATCAGCGCCGATGATCTTTGCCTGGAACTCGCGTTTGTCGGTGAACCGGACGTCGACCTCGTCGGCCCCCTCTATGACGTGCGCATTGGTGAGGATATAGCCGTCCGGACTGATGATGAATCCGGACCCGAGCGAGCGGCTCTCCGAGCGCGGCTCGGGGATTGGCTGCTTCGGCATGAAGCGGCGAAAGAACTCCTGCAGTTCCTCATCCCCGATTCCGGGGATCTGTGGCAGCGCTCTGCGCTTGACCGCCTGCTTGGTGCTGATATTGACTACCGCAGGGCCCTGTTCCTCGACCAGACGGGTGAAATCCGGCAGCTCCCGTGCCTGCGCGGCAGCGTGCCCTACCAGACCGAACAGGCACAGGGCCGAAACAAGCTTCAATGCTCGCATCTCGTTTCCTATGACTTCAATGCGACGGGTGGAACTGCACAGCGTCGGCAATCCGCCGCACGCTTATTGCAGGCGCCTCGCCGACCACCGTGACCACGTGATCCGCCACCTCGCGAGTATAGATGTTGATCGCCCCCAGGCTGGACAGCCCCATACGCTGCCGTTTGCCGCCCGCGGGGGGAAGTTCGATAAAGACCGAGACTGCAGCCAGACCGTCCGAATACACGACCTGGTCGACCCGCCTCGATTCATGGATCTTGCGGGTCACTTCGACGATCTTTTTGAATCCCGGCAGATCGGGTGAAACGCTCCAACCGCTCGTTCGAAGGTTCACTGGCATCACATCGGCGTCCTCGACGTGCCAGCTCGACGGGGTTTGCGGCGGGCGAACCTCGCTCAGAGGCACCGGACCGAGTGCCAGCTGAGTGAAAGTGAACTGCTCCAGCGCCTTGCCGTTCTCGTCCAGGGTGACCGCCTTGAGCAGCATTCCGGTCGCTACGTCCGCCCAGAGCTTGTAGCCGTAGCGCAAGTCGTCCTTCGGGGTCAGAAGGATCGCTTGGCACTCATATCCAGCGACCCTGGTGATCTCGCCCTTGGAGATGACGTAATTTTCCTCGAGCGCGCCGATCTGTGCCGGAAGCAGGGCCGGAAACGCGCGCCTGTCGCCGCGTCGATCGATCTTCACCGTGCGTCGTCCGGGAAGGTAGCACTTGACCTCATCCTCGGTGCGAAGGACCTCGCGCGGCGCGCCGTCCAGCGCCTCCAGTTTTTCAATGCTTCCCTGCGCGGCGACGCGACGCACGATGCGCGACGTCTCGCTGTGGCTGCCTTGCTGGTAGACAAACGTCCCGCTATAGGAGAGATTCTGGGTCGCCTGATAGATCTTGCTCAGCCAATGCACCGCATCGTCCGGCGCCGCCTGCTGCGCTTGCGCGATGCCCGCCCATGCCGCCGCCACGACCCATATCGCTCGCGCGAGCAGCGCCGCCCTGGGCGCGCTACTCATCATTGGCTATCGCTCTTTACGGCTTCATCCGATACGGTGCGGATGTACGGTGCCACGCCTTGCAGCGTCAGGCGCGGCGAGTAGCCCTGATGCGCGAGCAGGTAATCGTCGGTTGCGCTCGGCAAGGGCACGCGTACCGGCGCCTGGAGCTTGGCCTGCTGTACCGGCGTGCTGCCGGCCTGCGGCGCGCTAGCAATCGACGGGCCCGTTGGGCCCGCGTCGGGCACAGGTCGCGGCGCTAGAGCGAGCCATCCCACCAGCGCAACTGCGGCGATACTTGCTGCTGCGGACAACGCCATCCACTGTCTGCGCACGGCAGGTTGCGCAACGCGCCGCGGTGCGAGCACGGTCGGCTCTTGGGTCAAACGCACTGCGAGGCGGTCCGACAGATTCCCCTCCAGGAAGTCTTCGCCATGCAGGACATCCCGGATCAGATGGTAAGTGCGCCAGGCCCGTCGAGCCTCGTCGTCCCGTCCGAGTGCGGCCAGCGCCTCGTCGAATTCGCGCTCACCGAGCTCGCCGTCCATCATCATCGAGATCTTCGCTTTCATCTCTACCACCTCTTGTCTTTGGCCGTCTCGAGCAAAGGCCGAAGCTTTTCGGCAATCGCTTCCCGCGCGCGAAAGATGCGCGATCGTACGGTGCCGATCGGGCAGTTCATGATCTGCGCAATGTCTTCGTAACTCATGCCATCGATCTCGCGCAGCTGAATCGCCGTGCGCAATTCCTCGGGCAGTTCGTCGATTGTCGCATTCATCGTCTGCGCAATTTCCTTCGACAACAGTTGACTCTCCGGCGTATCGATATCGCGCAACTGCTCGGCGTCGTCGTATCCTTCCGCCTCCTCGGCCCCCACCTCGGTCGAAGTCGGCGCCCGCCGCCCCAGGGCTATAAGGTAGTTCTTGGCGGTGTTGATCCCTATTCGATAAAGCCAAGTGTAAAACGCGCTGTCGCCGCGAAATCCGGGCAGGGCCCGATAGGCCTTGATAAAGGCCTCCTGCGTCACGTCCTCAACCTCCGCCGGATCACGCACGAATCGCGACAGCAAGCGCGCCAGCTTGCGCTGGTATTTTTCCACCAGCAGCTCGAACGCACGTTTGTCGCCGCGCTGGGCCCGCGCTACCAGCTGACTGTCTATGTCGCGGTCAGCCACCGCAGGTTCCCAACGTGCGCGCCGGTATCGCCATCGCGCTGTCCCGACCCGCCCGCGACTTCCAACAGCTCTGTTTCACTGACAATCGCCTTAGAAAATAGTTCTTTCAAGTCCGTGGGTTTGTGTCAAGGAATTGCCGATTCCGGGGTTCGGAACCCGTCCCCATAGTGCCCACAGCCGCAAGGTCCGGAAGGACTCCGGATCCAGCATGTCGCGCGCAACGATGATGGTGCGGTGCATCCAAGATGTGCCAGGAAGGACGACGACAAGCCCGTTGACGTAACGCCGCGGCGAGACCCGCAGCGCGACCCGCTCGGCGTTGGCCAGTTCCAGCGTCATGTCGTCCTTATCTCCGATATGCAACGCCCGCAACGATCGTCGGCCCCGCAGCAGCGCTCGATCCCAGGCGGCGGCAAGCCCGAGGCCGGCAACGAGCACGCCGAGAATGATTCCCGTCACCCCCGGCACGAGCGCGCCGGCGCACACGCCCGCACTCCCGTGCACTACGACAATGGTCGCGGCCAGGCCGCGCGAAGGCGAAAGAGGGATGTGGAGGATCTGCTCGCCGCTCAAACTCGGGCGAAAACCAGGGAACCGTTTGTGCCGCCGAAGCCGAATGAATTGGACATCGCAACGCGTACCTGCATGTTGCGGGCTGCGTTCGGAACGTAGTCCAAGTCGCACTGGGGGTCGGGGTTCTGCAGATTGATCGTCGGCGGGGAGATCTGATGGTGCGTCGCAAGAATGGTGAACACCGCTTCCACGCCGCCAGCCGCGCCGAGCAGGTGCCCAGTCATCGATTTTGTCGAATTCACAGCGACCCGTTTCGCATGGTCGCCGAGCAATCGCTTCACCGCGATCGTTTCTGCGACGTCGCCGAGCGGGGTCGACGTGCCGTGAGCGTTGATGTAATCGACCGCCTCCGGCGTCAGACCAGCGTCCTTGAGGGCGTTTCGCATGCAGCGGTAGGCCCCGTCTCCGTCCTCGCTGGGCGCGGTCATGTGATACGCATCTGCGGACACCCCGTATCCGGCGACCTCGCAGTAGATGCGAGCGCCTCGGGCGCGAGCGTGCTCGTACTCCTCGAGCACCACGGCGCCCGCTCCTTCGCCAAGCACGAAGCCGTCGCGGTCCCGGTCCCACGGCCGGCTGGCGCCCGCAGGATCATCATTGCGCGTCGACAAGGCCCGCGCCGACGCGAAGCCTCCGATTGCGAGCTCGGTGACCGTGGCTTCCGCGCCGCCCGCGATCATGACATCTGCGTCACCGTAGCGGATCGACTTTGCCGCCTCGCCGATGCAGTGCGTGGAAGTCGTGCAAGCAGTGACGATGGCCAGGTTCGGCCCCTTGAGACCCAGCATGATCGACAGATTCCCGGCAATCATGTTGATGATCGTGCCGGGTATGAAAAAGGGCGAAATTCGCCGCGGGCCACTCTTGAGCAACTCGTCGTGCGTCGCCTCGATCAGCGGCAACCCGCCTATGCCGGAACCAAAATTCACCCCGGCCCGCTCCGCGTTCTCGGCAGAAAGGTTCACGCCCGCGTCGCGCCATGCCTGCAATCCCGCAGCCATGCCGTAGTGGATGAAGGTATCCATCCGGCGAGCTTCCTTCGGCGACAGATACTGGGCAATGTCGAACCCCTTGACCTCGCCCGCAATCTGGCTCGACAGGCGCGCGGGATCGAAGCGCGTGATGCGAGTAATGCCGGACTTGCCGGCCAGCACGTTTTCCCAGGCCTCGGGAACCGTGATGCCTACGGGCGACACGATGCCGAGCCCGGTTACGACGACTCTGCGACGGGACAACTTCGCTCCTTAAGGGGTTAGCGAGGGCAAGATCCCCTGCACCCCTGCGCCTACGGAAATGCTCAGGACTTCTGGTGGCCCTTGATGTAGTCCACGGCCTGCTGCACCGTGGTGATCTTCTCGGCCTCCTCGTCCGGAATCTCGGTCTCGAATTCCTCCTCGAGCGCCATGACGAGCTCGACGGTATCTAGCGAGTCCGCGCCCAGATCGTCTACGAACGAAGACTCGTTCTTGATTTCGGCCTCGTTGACACCGAGCTGCTCGGCAATGATCTTCTTCACACGTTGTTCGATGTTTTCCATATGGTTCCTTCCCTTTGAGGCCAAGAGGGCCCGTATTCTACCAAAAGCTTCGTTTCCGCCCGCGCCGAGAAAGCGCTTTTGCTACATATACATGCCGCCGTTCACGTGCAGCACGGTCCCGGTCACATAGCCCCCCGGGGGGGACGTCAGAAACGCAACCGCGCCTGCGATATCGCTTGCCTGACCCAACCGTCCAAGCGGAATCTGGGTCAATAGCGCCGCGCGCTGGTCATCGGAGAGCGCGCGCGTCATATCGGTGTCGATGAAGCCAGGGGCGACACAGTTTACGGTGATATTGCGGCTGCCGAGTTCGCGGGCGAGCGATTTTGTCATCCCGACGACCCCCGCCTTAGCCGCGGCGTAGTTGGCCTGGCCCGGGTTGCCCGCTGCGCCTACGACTGAAGTAATGTTCACGATTCGCCCCCAGCGGGCTTTCATCATGCCGCGCATTACCGCGCGCGAAAGTCTGAATACCGCGCGCAGATCGGTTTCGATCACCTCGTCCCACTCCGCGTCTTTCATTCGCAGCGCAAGGTTGTCGCGCACCACGGCGGCGTTATTGATCAACACCAGAATATCGCCGAACTCCTTCTGGATCGCGGCAACCAGTGCGTCGCATTGCGCAGCGTCGCGCACGTCGAGCATTCGACCTGCGCCTTTCGCCCCCGCCTGGACCAGGGCGTCGCCGATGCCCTGCGCCCCGGTCTCGCTGGTTGCGGTTCCAATGACGGTCGCGCCGTCCGCGGCCAGTTGCAGCGCGATCGCGCGCCCTATCCCGCGCGAAGCGCCGGTGACCAAAGCGACTTTGCCGGCCAGCATGCTCAGACTCCCCTGAGCGCGGCCAAAGCCTGCTCCAGCGCGGCGCGATCGGAAAGCGCTATGCCCTGCAACTGCGGAGCAATGCGCTTGACCAGTCCCGCCAGAATCTTCCCGGGGCCGCACTCGATCACATGCGTCACGCCGCTCTGGGACATGCGTTGGATCGTCTCGACCCAGCGAACCGGCGAAGCAGCCTGGCGCACGAGTGCGTCCTTGATCGACCCGGGATCCTGCGGCGTCGCCACGTCGACGTTGTTGATCAACGGCACGCCCGGCGCCGCGATCTCGACCCGCTCGAGGTACTCCCTCAGGCGCACTGCGGCGGGCTGCATCAGGCTCGAATGAAACGGCGCACTTACCGGCAGGGGGAGCGCGCGTTTCGCACCTTTCGCCTTGCACGCCTCCATTGCGCGCGCGACCGCCGCCTTGTGCCCGGCGATCACCACCTGGCCCGGCGCATTGAAATTCACCGCCTGCACCGTTTCACCTTGTGCCGCCTCCGCGCATGCGACCCGGACGCTTTCGTCATCCAGGTTCAGGATCGCCGCCATCGCCCCTTTGCCTTCGGGCACCGCCTCCTGCATCGCCTGAGCCCGGAATCGCACCAGGGGCAGGCATCGCGCAAACCCGATCGCGCCAGCCGCGGTCAGCGCCGTATATTCACCCAGGCTGTGGCCGGCCACGAGCTCGGGCTGAGGACCGCCGAGCGCGCGCCAGGCGCGGAACGCGGCGTAGCCTGCCGTCACCATCGCCGGCTGCGTATTGAGCGTCATGTTCAACGCCTCGGCCGGCCCCTGATCCAGCAGCTCGACGAATTCACGGCCCAGCACGCTCTCCGCCTCGGACAGCACCTCGGCCACCTCGGGCAGGCCGGCGTAGGCTTTCAGCATCCCCACCGACTGCGAGCCCTGCCCTGGAAACACCATCGCCAATTTCATTCTCTTTCGCCCCTTACATCGTCACCAGCGCGGCGCCCCAGGTAAAGCCGCCGCCGACGCCTTGCATCAGCACACGCTGTCCAGCGCGGATCCTGCCTGCCCGCACCCACTCGTCCAGCGCCAATGGTACTGAGGCGGCGGACGTGTTGCCGTGATGATCCACGGTCACCACCAGGCGCTCCCGCGGCAAGCCGAGCTTCTTCGCCGTCGCCTCGAGAATACGTACGTTCGCCTGATGAGGAATGAGCCAATCGATCTGCGAAAGGTCCAAGCTTGCCGCTGCCATCGTCTCGCGCGCGACCTCGTCGAGCACCCTGACCGCGTACTTGAACACGCCCTGGCCGTTCATCTGAAGGAAGGGCGAACCGATGATCCGCCCGCCGCTGACGTTGCCCGGCACGGAAAGCATCCCGGCCTGGCTGCCGTCCGCGTGGAGCACCGCAGCGTGTACCCCCGGGTGTTCCGCGGCCTCCAGCACAATCGCTCCGGCACCATCGCCGAAGAGCACGCACGTGCCGCGATCGTTCCAGTCCAGAATGCGTGAGAACACTTCGGCCCCCACGACCAGAGCGCGCTTGTACATCCCACCCTTGATAAAGCTGTCGGCGCTCGCCAGAGCGTAGACAAAACCGCTACACACCGCCTGCACGTCGAAAGCCGGGCAGCCCTTGATCCCGAGTTTTGCCTGCAGCAGGCAAGCGGTGCTGGGAAAGACGTAATCCGGCGTCGAGGTGGCAAGAATGATCAGATCGATGTCGCCGGCGCCGACGCCGGCGGCCTTCAGTGCGCGCCGGCTTGCCTCCAGCGCCAGATCGCTCGAGCCCTGCGACTCGTCCGCGATATGCCGCTGCACAATGCCGGTACGCTCGCGTATCCATGCATCGCTTGTATCCAGGCGCACGGCAAACTCGTCATTGGTGACGATCCTGGGCGGCAGAAAGCTGCCGGTGCCGATGATGCGGGAATAGATCATTCGACAGGCGCCGGTGGGCGCTCCTGTTGAGCGGATGGATGCAGTTGCGCCATGCGCTGCGCAATGCGTTGCAGGACGTTGTTGCGCACCTCCTCGACCGCGCGCCAGAGCGCCTGCCCGAAGGCGAAGACGTCCGCCGAGCCGTGACTCTTGATCACGATGCCACGCAAGCCGATCAGGCTGGCGCCGTTGTAGCGGCCGGGATCCATGCGACGGCGGAAGGCCCCGAGCACCGGTAGCGCCGCCAGCGCGGCAAGGCGCCGAAACGGACTCCGGGTGAATTCTTCCCGCAGGGCAGCCGCCATCATGCGCGCCACCCCTTCCGAAGCTTTGAGCGCGACGTTGCCGACGAAGCCGTCGCAGACCACCACGTCGGTCGTCCCCTTGTAGATGTCATCACCTTCCACGTTGCCGAAGAAATTGAGCCCGCTGTCGCGCAACAATTCCGCGGCCCGTTTCACCGCCTCATTGCCCTTGATGTCCTCTGCGCCGACATTGAGCAGACCTACCGACGGCCGATCGTTATGCTCGACTGCAGCCACGAGCATCGCCCCCATGATTCCGAATTGAAGCAGGTGCTCGGCGCTGCAGTCCACGTTGGCGCCGAAGTCCAGCATATAGGTGTGCGCGCCGCGCATGTTAGGCACCACGGTCGCGAGCGCAGGTCGGTCGATCCCGGGCAAGGTCTTCAGTACGAAGCGCGAAATGGCCATCAGCGCGCCAGTGTTCCCGGCGCTCACGCAAGCGTGCGCCTCGCCCTTCTTCACAAGATCCGCCACGACGCGCATGGACGAGTCCTTCTTGTAGCGCAGCGCCCCGGCTGGAGGCTCGTCCATCGTCACCACCTCGCTTGCGTGGTGCACCCTCAGCCGCGGACCCGTGACCGCGTGGCGAGCGGAAAGCTCGGCCTCGATCGCATCGCGTAAGCCCACCAGCACCACGTCGACGTCCTGATGCCGCTGCTGGAACTCCAGCACGGCAGGAACCGTCACGTGGGGCCCGTGGTCCCCTCCCATGCAGTCGACCGCAACAGTAATGTCCATCCGGCGCCTAAAGCGTGGTCACCGCGCTCTAGCGTGCGGCGAAATCGCTGGACGAGCGCGCGCACCACGATGTGTGCGCGACTCGGCTCGCGCCGCCTACTCGCCCTTCTGCTCGACGACTTTCTTGCCGCGATAGTAACCGGTCGAACTCACGTGATGGCGCAGGTGCACCTCGCCGCTGGTGGGTTCCACCGCGACGGCGGGCTGCCCGAGGAAGTCGTGCGCCCGGCGCATGCCGCGCCTGGAGGGGGATTTCTTGTTCTGCTGCACTGCCATGGTAAAGCTCCTTTGATCAGGTTTCTGGTTAACGACAGCCTGAGGGCTGCCGAAGATCCTCAACTACGCTTGCCTCGCTCATCCGCTGCACGCGCCCCGAGCATGCCTCGCAAGTCGGCGAACGGCGACGCAGACGCCGCCGCGCCCGCTCGCGCCTGCGCTGTGCAACGCTCGTGACGCGGCGCGTACGGCACCGCGAGCAACAACTCATCCTCTAGCAACTCGTGCACTTCCATCGCCTTAGTCGCCACCAGCCAGTCCGGCCCCTCGGCCTCTACCGGCAGCGCGTCGATCTCCGCCTGAGATCGCGCCAACACCAGCACTGCGTGGATCCGCAGCGGGAACTCGAGGGGTGCAAGACAGCGCTGACAGCGCAGTTGCAGCGCACCCCGGATTCTAAAGTGCAACGCCGCCCTGTCCTGCGCATCCGGCAGGCCTTCGAGCGAGTATTCGAGCGCACCCACGTTGGACGACAGCAACGGGCTCAGGCGCGCAAAATCCGCTATCGGGCAGACACCGCTCAGGCGGGAACGCGACGCAGCAAATTCGTATCCGTCGATGACAGGGCGGTGCGACATAAACGGAAAATGATATCATCGGCGAAAAACCTTGTCAAAACAAAGTCATGGATCAACCTAGAGAACTGGTGCTGGCATCCACGTCCGTCTACCGGCGCGCCCTGCTGCGGCGCTTGCCGTTGCGCTTCGAGGCGGCCGCCCCGGACATAGACGAAACAGCGCTGCCCGGAGAGCGGCCGCAGGAAACGGCTTGGCGCCTGTCGTTGGACAAGGCGCGCGCGGTCGCGCGCCGTTTCCCCGAAGCGCTGGTGATCGGCTCCGACCAGGTCGCGGCGCTCGGCGACGAGCGTCTGGGAAAGCCCGGTAACCACGCAAACGCGCTGCGCCAGCTGCGCAGCCTGAGCGGCAAGGCAGCCGACTTTCATACGGCGATAAGCTTGTTCGACGCTCGCACCGGGGAAGCCCGTTCCCATGTCGTCCCCTGCCGCGTCGTGTTTCGCTCCCTCGACGAGCGACAAATCGAGAATTATCTCCGTCTCGAGCAACCCTACGATTGCGCGGGCAGCGCGAAATCCGAAGGGCTGGGCATTGTCCTGATCGAGCGGATCGAGACCGAGGATCCGACTTCCCTTGTCGGCTTGCCGCTGATCGCCCTGAGCACGATGCTGGCCCAGGCCGGTATGCCCGTGCTTGGTTAATGCGCTCTGCGCTCTACGCGATCCCGACTCCGCTCGGCGGCGTGCCCGCCGATGCGCTACCCGGATCCGCCCTGGAAATCGTTCGCGGCCTGCGCGAATTCGTGGCGGAGAACGCCAAGAGCGCGCGCACCTTCCTCGCCGCGGTCGGCATGCCGTGCCCCTTGCGCGAGCTGCGCATCGAGGTACTGGACCAGAACACTCGCATCGATTCGGTGCCCGCCCTGCTAGCTCCTTTGCGTGAGGGGCGCGCGCTCGGCCTGCTGTCCGAGGCGGGTTGCCCCGCAATCGCCGATCCCGGCGCTGCCTTGGTCGCGGCGGCCCACCGGGACGGCTATCGCGTCGTGCCCCTGATTGGACCGAGTTCGATCATGCTCGCGCTGATGGCGTCGGGGCTCGAAGGACAGCGCTTTGCGTTCTGGGGTTACCTACCACGTGAAAAGGACGCGAGAGAGATGAAGCTCCGCGAGCTCGAGCACCGTTCGCGGGCCGACGCAGCGACTCAGATCTTCATTGAGACGCCGTACCGCAACGACGCCATGGTGTCGTCGCTGCTTCGCGTGTGCTCGCCGGAAACCCGTCTGTGCATCGCGTCGAACCTGACGCTACCGCAAGAACACGTTCGTACCCATACGGTCGCTGTATGGCGCACGCAGCCGCCCGCCCTCGCCCGGCATCCGAGCGTGTTCATGCTCCTCGCCTAGCGCCGCAGTATCAATCTGCGATATCGAACCCCAAGGAGCGGTAATGACCGCTCTAGCGCGGGTACGTGCATACTTTTACCCGCATGACCAAACGCGCGTCAAAGCCAAGACAAGAACGCGCGCCCCAACAATATTCTGCACAGGAGGAGATATGAAAGGCAGTTTACGAGCTTTGGCTACCGCTAGTCTCGCCATAGGGTTTGCCGCATCAGCATTCGCCGGCCAGTCGTTCCACGGCGCAACCGCCACCAAGTCCGAATACGGCGTGATCTTCCATATAGACGGCGGCGACGAGGCGACCATCAAGAAGACTCTGAACAACGTCGAGAACCTGCTGCATGACCCGCGCTTCAAGGGCAAGACGCTACGGGTGGAACTGCTGGCGAACAGCAAGGGCTTCGCCGTATACGTGAAGCACAACGGCTTCGAGAAGCGACTAAGAGATCTGCAGGCTCATGGCGTCATGCTGTCGCAGTGCGCAAACACTTTGCGCGAACTGCATGTCGATCGCGGCAACTTGTACGACTTCATCAGCATCGTGCCGTCCGGAATGGGCGAAATCACGATTCGCGAGTCGCAAGGCTGGGCCTACATCCATCCTTCGACCCCGGAGAACCAGCTCTAGTCCAGCGACCGCGCTGGCTGCCGCGCCGAACCGGCTCGGCAGCCGGTGCCCGGCGTTCAGCGCATCACCGGCTCGTCGCGCACCGCGAACTCGGCCAGTGCGCTCGCGGCGCTTGCGCCGAAACGGCGTGCGAATTTCTCGGCAAGGTTCTCTTTCTGCGTGTAGTCGACCACGTTGTCGGCCTTGATCACGTCGCGCGCGACCGAATGCAGGGTGCCGTAGCCGTCGGCCAGCCCCAGCTCGAGGCTCTGCTGCCCGGTCCATATCAGGCCGCTGAATATTTCCGGTGTCTCCTTCAGCCGTTTGCCGCGCCCCTGGCGCACGTCGTCGATGAATTGGCGATGGATCTGGTCGAGCATCGCCTGCGCGTATTCCTTCTGCTTTTCGTCCTCCGGCAGAAACGGATCGAGGAAGCCCTTGTTCTTGCCGGCGGTCAGTAATCGGCGCTCGACGCCGAGCTTCTGCATCAGGCCGGTGACGCCAAAACCATCCATGCGCACGCCGACAGAACCGACGATGCTCGAGCGCGTGACGTAAATCCTGTCCGCGGCGGCGGCCACGTAGTAGCCGCCCGAGGCGCAGATGTCCTCGACGACGGCGTAGAGCGGAATGCGGGGGTATTTCTTACGCAGGCGCCGGATTTCGTCGTAGATGTTCTGCGCCTGCACAGGGCTTCCGCCCGGGCTGTTGATGCGCAGCACCACGCCTTTTGTCGTGCTGTCCTTGAACGCGGCCCGCAGCGACGCGTTGATCTTCTCCGCGCTCGTATCGGTGCCGGGCGCGATCAACCCGTTCAGCTCCACCAGCGCAGTGTGGCTGCCGCTGGCGACCTCGGCGGTCTTGTCGCGCCAGTCCACCGCCAGCAGGATCATCAGGGTCAGATAGGTGAAGAACAGCAGCTTGAAGAAGATGCCCCACATGCGCGAGCGCCGCTGTTCCTTGAGCGCCGCTGTCGCGAGCCTCTCGATCAGCCCGCGTTCCCACTGCCCGCCGTTGTCAGTCATCTGAGAATCCCAGGAAGAAGATCTTGCCGTCGCGCTCGCTGACGCGCAATGGCACGAGAGGCGCGCCGTTGCAGGGTCCGCCCCGGCACGCACCGCTGGCGGGGTCGTATACGGCCCCGTGCGCCGAGCATATCAAATCGCGTCCGTCGGCGCCGAAGAACTCCCCCTCGCGCCAGTCGAGCTCCAGAGCAACGTGGCTGCAGCGGTTCAGGTAGCCCCTCAACGTGCCTGCGAAGCGCACCACGAAGGCCGGGGTGGGCTCGCCGAAATAGTCCACCTCGAAGCGCACGCCGCGGCCGGACTCCACCAGCGCCCCAGCATCGCAAATCAGCCGTTCTTTGTCAGCCATCGCGCGAGGGCCTGCACGCTCGACACGCACGCGAGCGGTTCGAGCGCGCGTAGGGCCTGCTCGGGGTGGGCGCCGTAGGTAACCGCCACCGCGTCCACCCCGGCGTTGCGCGCCATCTCCAGGTCATGCGAGGTATCGCCGACCATCAGCACCTGCTGCGGCTGCGCATCGAGCTCATCCATCAGCTCGAGCAACATTGCCGGATGCGGCTTGGGATTGGTCTCGTCCGCGCAGCGCGAGGCACGGAAGTGCACGCCGAGCCCGCTCGCGGCGAGCGCGCGATCCAGCCCTGCACGGCTCTTGCCGGTCGCCACCGCCAACATGTGCCCGCGCCGCGCGAGCTCTGACAGAAGCTGCGGCACGCCCTCGAACAGCGACATCGAGCTCTCGCGCGCCAGGAAGTGGCGCCGATACAGTCCCGCAAAATCGACGTAGCGTTCGCGCGGCAGATCGGGGACCGCGTGCCGCAGCGAGTCGTGCAACCCCAGTCCGATCACGTGGCTGGCCCGCTCGCGATCCGGCACCGGCAACCCCATTTCGCGGCTCGCCGCCTGAATGCACTCGGCGATCGTGGCGGCCGAATCGATCAGGGTCCCGTCCCAGTCGAACACGAGCAGCGCGTAGCGCGGCTCAGCCGCCATGGCCCGCAATCCTCTGTTCGACGAACTCGCGCATCTGCGGCGGCAGCGCAGCTTCCAGGCGCAGGACGACGCCGCTCACGGGATGCCGCAGCACCAGCCTTTTTGCGTGCAGCATCAGGCGCTTCACGCCCTGCTTGGCAAGCGCCCGGTTAAGCTCGAAGTCTCCGTATTTGTCATCCCCCAGGATGGGGTGCCCGGCATGCGCCAGGTGGACGCGGATCTGGTGCGTGCGCCCGGTAAGCAGGCGCAGCTCGAGCAGGCTCAGCTCGGCGGTCACCGCCAGCGGAGTGACGCGCGTCGCGGCCGGCTGGCCCTCCGCGCGCACGCTCACCCTGCGCTCGCCGCTCGCCGTGACGTGCTTGTGCAGCGACTCGCGCAGCTCCCTCGTTGCGCCGCGCCAGCGCCCCGCAGCGACCGCCACGTATACCTTCTCGAGCTCGCCCTCGCGCAGCATGCGGTGCAGCTCGACCAGCGCGCTGCGCTTCTTGGCGATGACAAGCAGTCCGGAGGTGTCGCGGTCGAGACGGTGCGCGAGCTCGAGGAATTTGGCTTGCGGGCGCGCCGCCCGCAGCGATTCGATCACCCCGTAGCTCACGCCGCTGCCGCCGTGCACCGCAACGCCGGAGGGCTTGTCGATCACCAGCAGCGCCGGGTCCTCGTACACCACCGGCAGCTCGAACGGGCGCGGCGCCGGCCGAAGCGGCTTCTCGGCCAGCCTGACGGGCGGGACGCGCACCCGGTCGCCCGTGCGCAGGCGGTAGTCCGGGCCGACCCGGCCGCTGTTGACCCGCACCTCGCCGCTGCGCAAAACGCGGTAGACATGGCTTTTCGGCACCCCTTTGAGGCGCCGGATCAGGAAGTTGTCGATGCGTTGCGCGGCGCTTTCCTCGCCCACCTCCAGCAGAGTCGCCCGAGCCTTGCTTAAGTCATTCATTTTCCGTATTATCTCGGCGCTGCTTCGAGTTGCGAGGCACAGGTTCTCGGTAAGCGCCTAGCGCCGCCAGGATCTGCAACCCGCCTTCCGCCCTGCTGAAGCTGGGCCCGAAGCAAAGGTTAATTTCGCTCACCGGAAGTAGCGATAGTACTAGAAGCGAGCGCAGAGGGTTTTCCCCGCGGAAACGCCCGCACCCCTTAAGGAAGGGTGCACGGATTCCGGCCGCCGCCGGGTTTTGGCAAACCGACAGGCATTGTGTCGCCGAACCGAAAGAAGGCTTTGACTGGTCGAAAACTAGGAGAATCCTGACCGACGGACCGCCGGTTCCCCTGCGAGCGCAGGAGAACAGGAAGTGAAACGCATGTTATTCAACGCGACGCAGCAGGAAGAGCTGCGTGTCGCCATAGTAGAAGGGCAGAAGTTAGTCGACCTCGACATCGAGTCTGCATCAAGGGAACAGCGCAAGAGCAACATCTACAAAGGAGTCATCACCCGCATCGAGCCCAGTCTCGAGGCCGCGTTCGTCGACTACGGCGAGGAGCGGCACGGGTTCCTTCCGTTCAAGGAAGTCGCGCGCAGCTACTTCCGCTCGGACGTCGATGTCGGCAAGGCCAGGATTCAGGACGCCCTCAAGGAGGGCCAGGAACTGATCGTCCAGGTCGAGAAGGACGAGCGCGGCACCAAGGGCGCCGCGCTTACCACCTTCATCAGCCTGGCCGGACGCTACCTGGTGCTCATGCCAAACAATCCTCGCGGCGGCGGCGTTTCGCGCCGCGTCGAAGGCGAGGACCGCAACGAGCTGCGCGACACCCTCGACCAGCTGGTCCTGCCCGAAGGCATGAGCGTCATCGCGCGCACGGCCGCGATCGGACGCTCCGCCGAGGAGCTGAATTGGGACCTGAACTACCTGATGCAGCTCTGGCGCGCGATAGAAAGCGCGGCGGCCGACCGGACCCCCGGGCCCGACGGGCGCTACGTCGCCAAGCCGTTCCTGATCTATCTCGAGTCCAGCCTGGTGATTCGCGCGATCCGCGACTATTTCCAGCCCGACATCGGCGAGATCCTGATCGATACCGACGAGATCTACGAGCAGGCGCGCACGTTCATGGAAATCGTGATGCCGGGCAACGTCGGCAAGGTCAAGCTCTACCGCGACGACGTGCCGCTGTTTTCGCGTTTCCAGATCGAGCACCAGATCGAGAGCGCCTACGCGCGCCACGTGAACCTGCCTTCGGGCGGCGCGGTGGTGATCGACCATACGGAGGCCCTGGTCGCGATCGACGTCAACTCGGCGCGAGCGACGAAGGGGCACGATATCGAGGAAACCGCGCTGCGCACCAACCTGGAGGCGGCCGACGAAGTCGCGCGCCAGTTGCGCCTGCGGGACCTCGGCGGGCTGATCGTGGTCGATTTCATCGACATGGAATCCCAGCGTAACCAGCGAGAGGTGGAAAACCGCTTCCGCGAGGCATTGCGGTTCGACCGCGCACGCGTGCAGATCGGCAAGATCTCGCGCTTCGGACTGATGGAGCTGTCGCGCCAGCGGCTGCAGCCTTCGCTAGAGGAAACCGCGCACATCAACTGCCCGCGCTGCAGTGGCACCGGCTTCATCCGCGGCACGGAATCCACCGCGCTTCACGTCCTTCGAATCCTGCAGGAAGAGGCCATGAAGGAGAACACCGGCGCGGTCCACGCGCAGGTGCCGGTCGATGTCGCGAGCTTCCTGCTGAACGAGAAGCGCAGCGAGATCCAGAAGCTCGAGGGGCGCCTCAAGGTCAACATCGTGCTGGTGCCCAACCCGCACCTCGAGACCCCGCACTACAAGGTGCAGCGCCTGAAGCACGACGAACTGAACGAGATGGAGCACGTGCCGGCCAGCTACGAGCTGGCCGAGCAACCCGAGGAGCCCAAGCTCGGCGAGGAGGCGGAACCGGTCAAGGAGCGCCAAGAGGCGGTGGTGAAGGCCATCACTCCGGCGCAGCCCGCACCGCTGGTGGCCGAGCCGCAACCGCGCGCCCCGGCGGAGGCGCGCCCGCAG
>JBAUTD010000081.1:0-2781 GCA_049582045.1 Burkholderiales bacterium | reverse complement strand
CGCCGAGAACGTCGCCACCGAGGAAGACTATTCCTTTTTCATGAAGCGCACCGAGGTGCACTGCGCGCGCTCGGGCCGAAGGACTTCGCGCTCACGCTCAGCATTCCGGGCGCCGCGCCGCACGAGTACGAGCTGCGCGGCGACGAATGGCAGATCGACGCGCGGGTCCTCAAGTGGCGCGCGATAGGGACCGTGATCGGCTTTGACACCGTATACCGGCTGGAGCGGCTTTCCGGACGCTATGCTGACGCGGGACAGGAACTGTCCGAGCTGCGCACCGTCTACCCGCTGTGGCACACCCCCAGGCTCGACCTGTGGCAGCTGGCGAGGCGGTATCATGAGTACCTGCCGTTCGCCGACGCGCTGTACGGCAGCGCGGCCTATGTGCCGATGGCCGACGGCGCGCAGTACGTGGTCACGGTCACGGCGAGCGGGCTGGCGGTGCGACCGCAGAACGAAGCCGCGCGGCGCGCGGTCGGCGACTGGCGCTAGAGGATCGGGATCGAACATGGACAGCAAAGTCGAGAAGGCGGTCGAGAAGTCGGATGCGGAGTGGAAGAAGGAGCTCACTCCGATGCAGTTCAAGGTAACGCGGCGCAAGGGCACCGAGCCGGCCTTCAGCGGCGAGTACTGGGACCGGCACGACAAGGGCGTCTACCGCTGCGTGTGCTGCGGCGCCGAGCTGTTCTCGTCGGAGCACAAGTTCGAGTCCGGCACCGGCTGGCCGAGCTACTGGCAGCCGCTGAACGCCGAGAACGTCGCCACCGAGGAAGACTATTCCTTTTTCATGAAGCGCACCGAGGTGCACTGCGCGCGCTGCAAGGCCCACCTGGGGCACGTGTTCGAGGACGGCCCGCAGCCTACCGGCCTGCGCTACTGCATGAATTCGGCCTCGCTCAAGTTCGAAAAGGCATGAAGTTTCTCTTCGACCTCTTCCCGGTCATCCTGTTCTTCGTCGCGTTCAAGCTGCAGGGCATCTACGTCGCCACTGCGGCGGCGATCGCGGCGACGTTCGTGCAGATCGGCTGGCTGTGGCTGCGCGGCAAGCGAATCGACGGCATGCTGTGGGCGAGCCTCGCGATCATTGTCGTGTTCGGCGGCGCGACCCTGCTGCTGCACGACGAGACGTTCATCAAGTGGAAGCCGACGGTGCTCTACTGGCTGTTCGCGCTGGTGCTGGTGGTCTCGGAGCGCTTCTTCGGCCGCAACCTGATCCGCGCCATGATGCGCGCCCAGCTCGAGCTGCCCGCGCCCGCGTGGGCGAAGCTGAACTGGAGCTGGGCCGGGTTCTTCGCCGCCATGGGCGCGCTCAATCTCTACGTGGCGTTTCATTTTCCGACCGACCAGTGGGTCAACTTCAAGCTGTTCGGCGTGACGGGACTGATGCTGCTGTTCATCCTGGCGCAGGCGCTTTTTCTCGCGCGCCATGTCGAGCAGGGCGACGACAAGCAATGAGCGTCGAAGCCCTCATGCGCCAGCGGCTCGCCGCGCTCGAGCCCATTTCCCTCGAGCTGCTCGACGAGAGCGCAAAGCACCTGGGGCACGCGGGCTGGAAGCCCGGCGGCAACACCCACTGGCGCCTCAACATCGTGGCCGAGGCGTTCCGCGGCAAGCCGACGCTGGCGCGCCATCGCATGGTCTACCAGGCCCTCGGCGAGCTGATGGACGACCCGATCCACGCGCTCGCCATCAGCGCCCGCGCGCCGGACGAAGGCGGCGCATAATGCGGTATCGATCACACCTGGCACAAAGGAAGCAGATGAAGCTACGCCACATTGTCGGCGCCGCGCTCGCGGCCGCCGCCCTCGCTCTCCCCGCGGCCGTCCTGGCGCAGGCCGCGTCCAAGGACGCGCCGAAGAAGGCCGCCAAGGAGGCCCCCATCGCGGTCGTGAACGGCGTCGCGATTTCCGCCGCGCGCGCCGAGGTGCTGCTGCGCGAGCGCGAGGTGCACGGTGCGGCAGACAATCCGGCCGTGCGCGAAGCGGTGCGCGAGGACCTGATCAACCGCGAGCTCATCGCGCAGGAGGCTGCGCGCACCGGCTACACCAAGAAGCCCGCGCTGCAGGCCGAGCTCGCGCTGGTGCGCCAGACCGTGATCGTGCAGCACTACATCAGCGACTGGCTGCGCGAGCATCCAGTGAGCGAGGCCGAGATCCAGAAGGAGTACGACCAGGCCAAGGCGAACGCCGGCGGCAAGGAATACAAGGTGCGCCACATCCTGCTCGGCACGGAGGACGAGGCCAAGAGCGTGATCGCGGCGCTGGAAAAAGGCGGCAAGTTCGAAGAGCTGGCGAAGAAATCGCAGGACGCCGGCACCCGCGACCGCGGCGGCGAGCTGGACTGGATGTCCCCGGGAGGCAACCTGGACAAGGCGTTCAGCGACGCGATGGTCAAGCTCGGCAAAGGCGAATACACCAAGACGCCGGTGCATACGCGCTACGGCTACCACGTAATCCAGGTCGAGGACGTACGTCCGCTGAAGTTTCCGCCGCTGGAAGACGTCAAGGCGCGCATCGAGCAGCAGCTCAAGCAACGCCAGCTGCGCGACCTGGTGCAGAGCCTGCGCGCCAAGGCGAAGATCCAGTAAAGTCATCGGGCGGCCGCGATGGCATGATTCTCGCCGAGCTGCCGTTCCCTCCCGGCCGCACGTTCCAGGTGGTTCGCGGCGACCTGCTCAAAGAGCCGGTCGACGCGATCGTCAATGCGGCCAACGGTCACCTGGCCCACGGCGGCGGGGTGGCGGGAATCATCTCGCGCGCCGCCGGACCCGCGCTGCAGGCC
>JBAUTD010000080.1:0-3486 GCA_049582045.1 Burkholderiales bacterium | reverse complement strand
CGCCGCAGCTGCACGACAACATCCCCGGCAATCTCCTGCTCGACTTTGCGGGCGGCGACGAGGCGGCCACCAAGGCCGCTTTTGATCGCGCGGCGCGCGTGGTGTCGCTCAGCGCCTACCACACGCGCGTGGTGGGCAACCCGATGGAGCCGCGCGCCTGCACCGGCATCTACGATGCGGCGGGCGACATGTACCAGCTGTATGCCTGTACCCAGGGCGCTTCGGCGATGCGCGGCCAGATCGCCGCCGTGCTGGGCGCCGCGCCGGAAAAGGTGAGGGTCATCGCGGAGGAGGTCGGCGGCGGATTCGGCGTGCGCTTCAACGCCTATCCCGAATACTGCGCGGTGCTGATCGCGGCCAAGAAGCTCGGCCGGCCCGTAAAATGGGTCGGAACGCGATCCGATGTGTTCCTTTCGGACGAGCAGGCGCGCGACGTGGTTCACCGCGGCGAGATCGCGCTGGACGATACCGGGCGCATCCTGGGCATGCGGTTCGATTTCGTCTCCAACCTAGGCGCCTACGTCGCTTTCACCGGAACATTCGTCAATACCGTGAACCTGGTCAACGTGGCGAGCGGCGTGTACGACGTGCAGGCGATCCACGTGCGCGCCCGGCTGGCGTTTACCAACACGGTGCCGACCGCCGCCTATCGCGGTGCCGGCCGACCGGTGAGCTCGTACGCAATCGAGCGGCTGGTCGATCAGGCGGCGTACGAGCTGAAGATGGACCCGGCCGAGCTCAGGCGGCGCAACCTGGTACCCAAGAATGCTTTTCCGTACAAGATCGCGACCGGTTTCGAGTACGACTGCGGCGATTTCGAGGGCGTGCTGGCCGATGCGCTGAAGGCGGCGGACTGGAACGGCTTCGAGGCGCGTCGCGCCGCGTCGGCCAAGCGCGGCCGTTTGCGCGGGCGCGGCATCGCGAACTACATCGAAGCGACCGGCTCGGGCGGGTTCGCGCCCTACGACCAGGTGCAGCTATCGTGGGACGAGGACGCCCGCATCACGCTGCGCGCGACCTCGCACAATCACGGCCAGGGACACGAGACCGTTTTCGCGCAAATCGTCGCGAGCGCGCTCGGCGTACCGATGGAGTCCATCCGGCTGCGCACCGCCGACCCCGACATGAATCTGACCGGCAACCCGACCGGAGGCTCTCGCTCGCTGCACGGCGTGGGCAGCGTGATGCTCTGGGCATCGCAGGAAGTGATCAAGAAGGGCATGGCGCTCGCCGCCGACGATCTGGAGGTGGCGCAGGCGGACGTCGAGTTCGTCGACGGCCGCTACCGGGTAAAGGGCACCGACCGCGAGGTCGCGATCACGGCGCTGGCGAAGAAACACCAGGGCGCGCTGAACGTCGATATGAAGGACAAGAAGGTGGGTTCGACGTTCCCGAATGGCTGCCACGTCGCGGAGATCGAGATCGAGCCCGACACGGGAATGGTGGAGGTCGTTTCCTACCTCGCCTGCGACGACGCGGGAAACATCATCAACGACCAGCTGGTCGAAGGCCAGATGCAGGGCGGCATCACGCAGGGCGCCGGCCACATCCTGGGCGAGCAGGCCATCTACGACCCCGATACGGGTCAGCTTCTCACCGGCAGCTTCATGGACTACCCGATGCCGCGCGCCATTCTGGTCGAGGGGCTGCGCGTGACGCACCACCCCGTGCCGACCAAGGCGAATCCGCTCGGCGCCAAGGGCGTCGGCGAGGCCGGCGTCACAGGCTCGATGCCGTGCATCATGAACGCGATCCTGGATGCGATGCGCGGCGCGGGCGTGACGCACTTCGACATGCCGGCCAGCCCGCACCGCGTGTGGCAGGCGCTCGAGGCCGCGCGCAAGGGCGAGCCGCGCGCCATGGCGGTCGAGCAGTGACGAGGAGAACCGCATGAAGCCGTCGATGAAGCCGATCCGGAACGAGTTTGCCTGGGGCACGATCGAGTGGCTGGCCAACGACGAGGTGGGCAACAGCCGCGAGCTCTCGCTCGCGCGCATGACGCTGCCGCCGGGCAAGGCCACCGACACACACATTCACGCAAACTGCGAGGAATCGATCTACGTCGTGCGCGGGGAGGTCGAGTGCCGCATCGGCGACTCGCGCGTGCAGATGAAGGCGGGCGGTCAGTCGGTGGTGCCCAAGGGCGCGGTGCACGGCATCCGCAACGCCGGCGACGCGCCCGCCGAGATCATCCTGTCCTACTCGTCCGCCGCGCGCGCCTTCGAGTTGGCCTGAAGCCCGAGCCGGCGCATCACCCTGACCACCGTCAGTCCCTGCACCAGAATCGAGAACACCACGACTGCATAGGTCGTGGTGATCAGCGCGCTGCGTGCGGACACGTCCGGCAACGCGAGCGCGAGGGCGATCGAGATGCCGCCGCGCAGCCCGCCCCAGGTGAGCGCGACGATGACCTTGGGCGAGAACTCGCTGCGCAGACCGGGCACCAGGGCGGGCAACGACACCGACAGCAGGCGCGCCAGGAGCACCACCGGGATGGCGAGCACCGCGGCCCAGGCGAACGCCGCCTCGAACGGCAACAGCAGTGCTTCCAGGCCGATCAGCACAAACAGTATTGCGTTCAGGATGCCGTCGATCAGCTGCCAGAACGTATCGAGGTGCTCACGGGTCTGTTTCGACATGGCGAAGCGCCGGCCGTGGTTGCCGATCAGCAGCCCGGCCACGACGGTGGCTATCGGGCCGGAAAGGTGCAGTGCGGTGGCCAGCGCATAGCCGCCCATGACGAGCGCGAGGGTGATCAGGATCTCGACCTCGTAATCGTCGACCTGGCGCAGCATCCGGTAGGCGAGGTACCCGGTCAGCAGACCGAACAGGCCGCCCCCGATCGCCTCCTCCAGGAACAGCGTCACCACGGACCCGATTGTGGCGGGATGCTCGCCCGTCGCAATGCTGAGCAGGACGAGAAATACCACCACGCCCACGCCGTCGTTGAACAGGGACTCGCCCGCCATTTTGTTTTCCAGCGCGGTATCGGCACCCATCGACTTCAGAATGCTTAGCACCGCGATCGGATCAGTAGGGGAGATCAGCGCGCCGAACAGCAGGCAATAGATCAACGGGACGCCCTGTCCGAGCAGGCCGAACAGCCAGTACGTCGCGTAGCCGATGATCAGCGTGGAGATGACGACGCCCAGGCTCGCCAGAAATCCCACCGACCACTTTTGCTGCGCGAGGTCGTTGATGTTGATGTGCAGCGCCGCCGCGAACAGCAGGAAGCTGAGCATTCCGTGCATCAGCGTTTGGTCGAAGTCGACGTTCGCGAGCGCGTGGTGGGCGAGGTTCTCCAGCGTGTGGCTGCCGAATTGGCCCAGGGCGACCACGGCGAGCGAAGTGACGAGCGCGCTCAGCATCAGGCCGATGCTCGCCGGAAGCTTGAGGAAGCGGTAATTAACGTAGCTGAACAGCGCCGCGAGCGCGATCAGCACCGATGCAGTGCCGAGGATCGTCATGCCCGCCTACGATACACCC
>JBAUTD010000079.1:0-4190 GCA_049582045.1 Burkholderiales bacterium | reverse complement strand
GTGCGGGCGAGGATGCCGCGCGTGCGCAGCGCCCCGAGCACTGCGTCGACCGCGCGCACCGGCATGCGCAGGGTATGCGCCAGCGCGTCGGTGCTCCAGGGTGCGGCGCCCTCGAGGTGGTGGCGCGCGATCATGCTCATCATCACCAGCGCGAGCCGCTCGCGCATGCGGTTCGACAGCCGCGGCTCGCCGCTCCTCGCCACCAGGTGCTCGGGATGCTGGATGTAGAACGACACTTCGGCGCCGAACAGCAGGATCAGCCAGCTGAGGTACAGCCAGAGCATGAACAGGATCAGGATCGCGAAGCTGGAGTAGATCGCGGCGTACTGAGTGGAGGAGGCGGCGAACAGGGCGAAGGCCAGGCCGGCCGATTGCCACAGGATGCCGCCCACCACGCCGCCGGCGAGCGCCGGCCCCAGCCGCACCCGGGTGTTGGGCATGAAGCTGTAGACGAAGGTGAAGGCGCCGATCACCAGCACGTAGGGCAGCAGGTGCCCGGCCTGGAGCGCGAGCCAGCCGATCGCCTGGACCTGCATCGCTTCGCGCACTACGCTCAGGCGCGCCACGGTGGCGGTGATGCCCATGGCGGAAAACACCAGCAGCGGGCCGACCAGCAGGGCCGAAAGGTAGCGGCTGAAGCGCTCGCCGATGCCGCGCGCGCGGTTCACGTGCCAGATGTAGTTGAACGACTCCTCGATCTTCTGCACCAGCGAGACCGCGGTGTACAGCAGCAGCGCGAGGCCGACCGAGCCGAGCACGCCGACGTTGATGTTCTCGATGAACTGGATGATGCGCTCGGTGATCTCGGCGCCCTTCGCGCCCAGTGGCGCGAGGAAGCCTAGCAGCGCGGGGCGGATCTGGTTGTAGACGCCGAAGGCCTTCAGCACCGAGAAGCTGAGCGCGAGCAGCGGCACCAGCGACAGCAGCGTTGTGTAGACCAGGCCCATCGCGCGCAGCGTGAGCTGGCCCTGCGCCAGGTCGCGCACCAGCACGAGCAGCAGGCGCGTGGAGCGCACCAGCCAGACCTGCACGCGCGGCCGCCCCTCGGTGGGGCGGCTCCAGACCAGCTCGTCGAGAGACCTCAACAGCGCGGAAGGCGTCCAGGCCATGCCCGGCATTGTAGCCGGGTCACATCATGCTCAGCCCTGCTTGAGGATCCACTCCACCAGCGCCTTGACGTCGGCGTCGGGCACCGCGGCGTTGGGCGGCATCGGGATCGGGCCCCACACGCCCGCGCCGCCTTTTTTCACCTTCTGGATCAGCATGGCCTCGGCGCCGGCGTTGCCCTTGTACTTCTTGGCCACGTCCTTGTAGGCCGGGCCGACCAGCTTCTTGTCGATCTGGTGGCAGGCGAGGCAGTTGTACTTCTTGGCCATCGCCTCGTCGGCGAGCGCCGGAGCCGCGAGAAAGGCTCCGGCAAGCGCTGTCGCAATCAAGATTCTCATTCGAGCCTCTGCTCAGTAGACGTCATGCTGCGTGTTGTAGACGTTGAACTTGCCGGTCGGGGTGATCAGGCGCTTGTCCTTGATCACGGCCTTGAGCTTGAGCGTCTTGTCGTCGACCACCACCAGCGCCGATTCCTGCGACTTGCCGTTCCAGACCGAGAACCAGACCTCGTCGCCGGCCTTGTTGAACTCCGGCTGCACCACGCGCCGCGGGCCGTCCGCGATGCCGCTCCATTCGGCGATCGGCAGCACGGTGAAGCCCTTGTCGAGGTTTCTCACGTCGTACACCGCGACCGTGGTGCTGATCTTCGGATCGGGGTTGAGCGCGTTGTCGACGTACAGATGGTGCGACTTGGGATGGGTCTTGATGAACAGCGACCCGCCGCCCTGGCTCTTGAGCGTCCTGACCAGCTTCCATGCGTTGGCCTTGTGCTTGACCGGATCGGTTCCGATCAGCGCGATCTCGTCGTCGCCCAGGTCGCCGGTGGCCCACACCGGCCCGTACTTGGGATCGACGAAGTTCGCGCCGCGGCCCGGGTGCGGGATCTTGCCCACGTCGACCAGCTTCATCAGCTTGTCGCTCTTGGTGTCGATCACCGCGATCTTGTTCGAGTTGTTGGCCGCGACCATGAAGTAGCGCTGGGTCGAGTCGAAGCCGCCGTCGTGCAGGAAGCGCGCGGTGTCGATCGTGGTCACCTTGAGGTTCTTGATGTCGGAGTAGTCGACCATCAGGGTCTTGCCGGTCTCCTTCACGTTGACCACGAACTCGGGGTGGAAGTGCGACGCCACGATCGAGGCCACGCGCGGCTCGGGGTGGTACTCCTGCGTGCCGACGATCATGCCGCGGGTCGAGACGATCTTGAGCGGCTCGAGCGTGTCGCCCTTCATGATGGTGTACTGCGGCGGCCAGTACGAGCCGGCGATCGCGTACTTGTCCTCCCAGCCCTTGTACTTGGAGCTCTCGACCGAGCGCGCCTCGAGCCCGACCTTGACCACCGCGACGTTGTCCGGACGCTCCATCCACAGGTCGATCAGGTTGATCTGGGCGTCGCGCCCGATCACGTACAGGTAGCGGCCCGAGTACGACAGGCGCGAGATGTGCACCGCGTAGCCGGTGTCGATCACGCTCACGATCTTCTTCGAGTCGCCGTCGATCAGCGCGATCTGCCCCGCGTCGCGCAGCGTGACCGAGAACAGGTTCTGCAGGTTCAGCTTGTTCATCTTCTTCTTCGGCCGCTTCTCGGGCGGCACCAGCACCTTCCAGGTCGCCTTCATCTCCGCCAGGCCGAACTCGGGCGGCACCGGGGCCGGCTGCTGCAGGAAGCGCGCCATCAGGTCGACCTGCTTCTCGGTCAGCTGGCCCGAGGTGCCCCAGTTCGGCATGCCCGCGGGCGAGCCGTAGTTGATGAACACCTTGAGGTAGTCGGTGCCGCGCTTCATGGTGATGTCGGGGGTGAGCGGCTTGCCGGTGGCGCCCTTGCGCAGCACGCCGTGGCAGCCCGCGCAGCGCTGGAAGTAGATCGTCTTCGCTTCCTCGAACTCGTCCTTGGTGATCGGCGGCGCCTTGGGCTCGGTCGTCTCCTGCGCCTCGCCCGGCTTGATCGGGGTCGGGGCGCCCTTGTACATCAGCTCCGAGGGCGGCGTGCCGGGGTGGACCGGCTTCTCGTCCTTGTCGGATTGCGCCCAGGCGGAGGCCGTCGCCAGCGCGACGGCCGCGGCCAGCGAGGCGAGCTTAAGCTTTCGGTTCTTCATGGCTTTTCCTCTGCGGTTGGCATTCAATTCCTTACAGGCGTGTCAATCTAGGCCTCCGGCGGAGGGGCCGACTTGACATGAATCAAGGGATGCGAAGCCCGATCCCGGGCCCGTTTTTCGCGCTTCAGGCGCCGCTCGATCAGGGGCGCGCACTTGCGGTCGCTGTAGTAGGTCACCTGGCAGTCCAGGCAGTAGTGGCACTCGTTGGCGTTGATCTCGCCGGTGGGGCGGATCGCGCGCACCTCGCACTCGTTGGCGCAGGTCTGGCAGGGGTGGCCGCACTCCTTGCGCCGCCGCAGCCACCAGTCGAACACGCGGAAGCGGCCCGGAATCGTCAGCGCGGCGCCCAGCGGGCAGAGGTACTTGCAGAAGAACTTGCGGTTGACCAGCGACACCGCGAGCAGCCCCGCGGCGTAGAGCACGAACGGCCACTCGCGCTCGAAGTGCAGCGTGACCGCGGTCTTGAACGGCTCGATCTCGGCGTAGCGCACCGCCTGGCCCATCGACTGCAGCGACAGGCCGAACAGCAGGATCAGGATCACGTACTTCACGCCCCAGAGCCGCTCGTGCACCACGTCCGGGAACTCGAGCTGGGGGATCTTCAGGCGCTGCGCGGCCTGCTGCGCCAGCTCCTGCATCGCGCCGAACGGGCACAGCCAGCCGCAGTAGACCCCGCGCCCCCACAAGAGCAGGGTCACCGCGACGAAGCCCCACAGGATGAACAGCATCGGGTCGATGAGGAAGTTCTCCCAGCGGAAGTCGCGCACCGCGGCGTGCACGAAAGTCAGCACGTGCACGACCGAAAGCTGGGCGAGGCCGTACCAGCCGATGAAGAAGATGGTGTAGAGCAGGAACGCGCGCCGCAGCGCGCCGAGAAAGCGCGGGTAGCGCGCGAGCCAGTCCTGCAGCACCAGGATCAGGGTCAGCACGACGAGCCCCGCGAGCAGCACCGCGATGCGAAAGTGCGACTGCTGCCAGGCCGCGACCCACAGC
>JBAUTD010000078.1:0-2653 GCA_049582045.1 Burkholderiales bacterium | reverse complement strand
CCCGATGAGCACCGCGCCGCGCAGATCCAGCGCGGCGAGCAGGGCGGCGACGTCCGCGCCGTAGGTCTCGATCGAGCAGTCGGCCGGGTCGCCCGGCGTTTCGCCGTGGCCGCGCAGATCGCATGCGACCACCGTCCGGGTGGCGGCGAAGTGATCCAGTTGCGGCTGCCAGTCGGCGTGGCTGCAGGCGAAGCCGTGCACGAAAACCAGCGGCGGCGAGCCGGTGCCCGCGCGCTCGTACCAGATCGGGGCGCGCGCTTCGCTCAAGGTTCCTCGGCCGCCGGCTTGTGCTGCGCGACGAGCTTTTGCTGCAGCGGGGCCGGTGCGGCCTCGTAGTGGCTGAACTCGAGCGTGTAGGAGCCGTGGCCGGCGGTAAGCGCCTTCAGGCGCGAGGGAAAGGTTTCCAGCTCGGACAGCGGCGCCTGGGCCGAGACGCGCAGCGTCCCCGGCCGCGGCGCCTCCGAACCCTTGATGTGCCCCCGGCGGGCCGACAGGTCGCCGGCGATGTCGCCCATGTTGGCCTCGGGCAGCGCGACCTCGACGTTCACGATCGGCTCGAGCACGATCGGCCTAGCCTTGGACAGCGCATCGAGGAACGCCTTCCTGCCCGCGGCGACGAACGCCACCTCCTTCGAGTCGACCGGGTGGCTCTTGCCGTCGTATACGATGATGCGCAGGTCCTGCAACGGGAAGCCGGCGAGGTAGCCCGACTCGAGCACCGAGCGCACGCCTTTTTCCACCGCCGGGATGTAGACCGACGGGATTACGCCGCCCTTGACCTGGTCGACGAACTCGAACCCCGCGCCGCGCGCCAGGGGTTCGATGCGCAGGAAGACCTCGCCGAACTGCCCCGCGCCGCCGGTCTGCTTCTTGTGCCGGCTGTGGCCCTCGGCCTTCGCCACGATGGTCTCGCGGAACGGCACCGCGGGCGGGCGCGTATCGAGCTCGAGCTTGTACTGAGTGGCCATTTTCTCGAGCATGGTCTTGAGGTGCATCTCGCCCAGGCCGCGGATCACGGTCTCGTTCGCCTGCGCGTTGTGCTCGACGCGAAAGCACGGATCCTCGGCCACCAGCCGGTGCAGCACGTCGGAGACCTTCTGCTCGTCGCCGCGCTTCTTCGACTGCACGGCGAGGCCGAAGATCGACGCCGGCAGCTCGAGCGCCCGGGCGTGGATCTGCGCGTCCTCGGGCGAGTCGTGCAGGATGTGGTCGAAGCGGATCTCGTCCACCTTGGCAATGGCGCAGATGTCTCCCGGCAGTGCCTCCACCAGCTCGGTCTGCTGCTTGCCGCACAGCATGAACAGGTGGCCGGGCTTGATCGGCTTTCGTCCCTCGCCGATGAAGAGCTGGGTCGCGGGGGTGATCCGTCCCTGGTGCACCCGGAACACGGCCAGCCGGCCGAGATAGGGATCGATTTCGACCTTGAACACGTGCGCGAGCGCGTGCTTGGAAGGGTCCGGCTCGGCGCGGATTTCCCGCGCGGCGCCGCCGTCGGCCGGCGTCTGGACATAGACCGGCGGGTTGCCCTCGGCGGGATTGGGCAGCAGCCGCACGATCACGTCGAGCAGCTCGGCGATTCCGGCGCCGGTCGCGGCCGAGGTGAACACCACGGGAATCAGGTGACCCTCGCGCAGCGCGCGCTCGAGCGGTTCGTGCAGCTGCTCGGGCTCGATGCTGCCTTGCTCGAGATACAGCTCCATCAGCGCCTCGTCGACCTCGACCACCTGGTCGACCAGCTGCTTGTGCGCTTCCTCCACCGAGGAGAAGTCCGACTCTCCAGAGGGCGCGAAGAAGCAGTCGGAAACACGCGTCGCGCCGGCGGCCGGCAGGTTGAGCGGCAGGCATTCCTTGCCGAAGGCCTGCTGGATGCTCTCGAGCAGCCCGGCCAGGTCGGCGCCGGCTTCCATCTTGTTGACCACGATCAACCGGTCGAGCCCGCGCTTGGCCGCCCATTGGATGAAGCGGCCGGTCATCATTTCGATCCCGTTCTGCGCGTTGATCACGACCGCGGCGGTTTCGACCGCCGCCAGGGCCGGCAGCGAATGGCCCAGGAAGTCCGGGTAGCCGGGGGTGTCGAGCAGGTGCACTCGCGTGCCCTGGGTCTCGAACGAGGCCACCGCGAGCTTGAGCGAATGCAGCAGCGATTTCTCGAGCGGGGTGTAGTCGCAAACCGTGCTGCCGCGATCGACGCTGCCTGGGGCGCTGATGGCGCCGGCCTGCGCCAGCAGCGCTTCGGCGAGCGAGGTCTTGCCGCTGCCGGCCTGCCCTACCAGGGCAATGGTGCGGATGCTATCAGTCGCGAGCTTTGCCACGTCGTTTTGCCGCCGTCCATCGATCCTTATAGCAGCATCCGGGGCCGATGGGAAAGCCCGCCGCGCTCAAGGCACCGCGTGGCGCGGGGCGGTGACCGCGAGGAAGATCTCGCGCAGGAACAGCAGCAGGCAGGCAATCAGCGCCAGCACCGCGAGCACGAACAGGGCGCCGATCGTGCTCGAAAGGTTCACCGAAACGAACGCGCCGACGAACGCGGCGGCGATCAGCAGGCAGACGAACAGCGCCGAAAGCACCGCGCACAGGATCGCGAAATAGACCGTGCGAACCCGGTGCGCGATCTGCATAAGCTCCTCCTGCGCCGAGCGGGCCGAATCGGCCG
>JBAUTD010000077.1:0-1613 GCA_049582045.1 Burkholderiales bacterium | reverse complement strand
GGCGCGCGGCGCGAGCAGACGCTCGCCATCGGCGACGGCGCGAACGACCTGCCGCTGATGGCCGAGGCCGGAATGTCGGTCGCCTTCCGCGGCAAGCCGGTGGCGCGCGACTTCGCCGACTTCGCGCTCGACCACGCCGGCCTGGACGGCGTGCTGAACCTTTTTCTTTAGGCTAGGATTGCCGCTTCCAAGGAGGACTGACATGAGCGACAGCGTCAAGTATCTGCTCGACGAGAGCCGGATCCCGAAGCACTGGTACAACATCATGGCGGACCTGCCCTCGCCGCCGCCGGCGGTGCTGCATCCCGGCACCAAGCAGCCGGTCGGGCCCGACGACCTCGCGCCGCTGTTTCCGATGGCGCTGATCGCCCAGGAAGTGAGCGCCGAGCGCGAGATCGAGATCCCGGGCCCCGTGCGCGATATCTACAGGCAATGGCGTCCCTCGCCGCTATTCCGCGCGCGCAGGCTGGAGAAGGCGCTCGGCACCCCGGCCAAGATCTACTACAAGTACGAAGGCGTCTCGCCGGCGGGCAGCCACAAGCCCAACACCGCGGTGGCGCAGGCCTTCTACAACAAGGAAGCCGGAATCAAGAAGATCACCACCGAGACCGGCGCCGGGCAGTGGGGCTCGGCGCTCGCGTTCGCCGGCGCGCTGTTCGGCATCGAGATCAAGGTGTTCATGGTGCGCGTGTCGTACAACCAGAAGCCCTACCGGCGCGCGCTGATGGAGACCTACGGCGCGACCTGCGTGCCCTCGCCTTCGCCCGAGACGCACGCGGGCCGCGCGATCCTGGAGAAGGCGAAGGACCATCCGGGCAGCCTGGGCATCGCGATCTCGGAAGCGGTCGAGATCGCCGCCACGCACGACGACACCAAGTATGCGCTCGGCTCGGTGCTCAACCACGTGCTCACGCACCAGACCGTGGTCGGGCTCGAGGCGATGCAGCAGCTCGAGATGGCCGGCGACGACCCGGACGTGCTCGTGGGCTGCACCGGCGGCGGCTCGAATTTCGCCGGGCTGGTGTTCCCGTTCCTCGGCGCGCAGCTGCGCGGCGGCAGGAAGCGCCGCATCGTCGCGATCGAGCCCGCGGCCTGCCCGAGCCTGACCCGCGGCAAGTACGCCTACGACTTCGGCGACACCGGGCATCTCACGCCGCTGGTCAAGATGCACACGCTCGGGTCGACCTTCACCCCGCCGGGGTTCCATGCCGGCGGGCTGCGCTACCACGGCATGGCGCCGCTGGTTTCGCACTGCAAGGAGCTCGGCCTGCTGGAGGCGAAGGCCTACCAGCAGAAGGAAGTGTTCGCCGCGGGCGTGCAGTTCGCGCGCGCCGAAGGCATCCTGCCGGCACCGGAGGCGAACCACGCGGTCAAGGGCGCGATCGACGAGGCGCTGCGTTGCAAGGCCGAGGGCAAGTCGCAGACGATCCTGTTCAACCTGTGCGGCCACGGCCACTTCGACATGCAAGCCTACATGGACTACTTCTCGGGCAAGCTCACCGACCAGAAGTACGACGAAGGCGAGCTCGCGATGGCGCTCGCCGGCCTGCCCTCGGTCGCCCAGGCGGCCTGAAGGCGCGCGCTCAGCGCGGCGCGTCGATGCGCCGCAGGAT
>JBAUTD010000076.1:0-4318 GCA_049582045.1 Burkholderiales bacterium | reverse complement strand
CCGTAGCAGCGCAGCTCGAGATCGCGCGCCGCGAGCGGCGCGACCGCGCGCTCGAAGCTCGCCCATTGCTCGCGCTTGCCGAGCTGCTTGGCCCAGTCGGCGCGCAGCGCCTGGGCGAGATAGGTTCCGGCGTGCTTGACGAGGAAAGCACGCACATCGGCATCCGGTGCGTCCTCGAGGCGCAGCTCGAGCGCCCAGTATTCTGCGTACGGCTCGAGCACGCTGCCTTTCAGCGCAGGCGCGTAGCGCGCAAGCGCCATCGCGTCTCCAGCGTTGAACGCGTCGTAGGACTTCAGCAGCGCTTCATCCGCAGGGGTCGCGCCCAAGGCGGCCGGCGCGACCATGCACAGCGCCAGTGCTATATTGCGGAAACGCTGCAAAATCATCGAGTAAGCATACCACGCACATGGATATAGAAACGCTCAAGCGCTGGCGCCGCGAAGAGCGCCAACGGCTCGTCGCAGCGCGGCTCGCGCTCGAGCCCGCCACGCTCGAGTCCTGGCGTCAGAGCATCGACACGCACATCGAACGCACGTTCCCCGGACTGGCCAAGGCAACGCTCGCGGTCTGCTGGCCGATCAGGAACGAGTACGACCCGCGGTATCTCGCGCGGCGGCTGCGCGAGCGCGGCGCGCGCACCGCGCTGCCGGTCGTGGTCGCGCCCCGGACTCCGCTCAAGTTCCGCGAATGGCACCCGGGGGTAAGGCTCGCGCAAGGGCCGATGGACATTCCTTATCCGGTCGATTCGGCCGAGCTCGCGCCCGACGCGGTGCTTCTGCCGATGAACGGCTGGGACGCGCAGGGCTACCGGCTGGGCTACGGCGGCGGCTTCTTCGACCGCACCCTGGCGAGCCTCGCGAGGAAGCCCGCGACCATCGGCGTGAGCTACGAGCTCGCCCGGCTGGAGACGATCCACCCGCAGTCCTGGGACATTCCGCTGGACTACGTGGTCACCGAGCGCGGCGTGTACCGGCGCGACCCGCCTGGGCTGGTATTCCTCGGCGCGCCGCCGGCCGGCGAGCCGAGCACGCTCGCCTCGCCGGTGTGCTACGCGGGCGAGATCGCACCCGACTACTTCGGCAAGACCTAGCTTAGGAACAGCCGGTAGGCCGGATTGCGCGTCTCCTCGACGAACGGGTACCCGAGCTTGGCGAGAAACTGGCCGAACTCGCGCATCTCGTGCGGCGGCACCTGGATTCCCACCAGCACGCGGCCGTAGTCGGCGCCCTGGTTGCGATAGTGGAACAGGCTGATGTTCCAGTCGCTGCGCATGTTGTTCAGGAAGCGCATCAGCGCACCCGGCCGCTCGGGAAACTCGAATCGGTACAGCAGCTCGTTCGCCGCGCGCGCGGCGCGCCGGTTGCCGGACCAGGGCGCGCGCCCGCCGACCATGTGGCGCAGATGGGTCTTCGCCATCTCGTTGTCCGACAGGTCGAGCGTTCTCAGACTGTGGCGCTCGAGGTTGCGCACGATCTTCGCGGTCTCGGCCTGGTTGGCGGTCTCGATGCCGACGAAGATGTGCGCCTCGCGCGACTCGGCGATGCGGTAGTTGAACTCGGTGATGTTCTTCGCTCCGACCGTGGCGCAGAACTTCTTGAAGCTCCCCGGGCGCTCCGGAATGGTGACCGCGAGGATCGCCTCGCGGTGCTCGCCGAGCTCCGCCTGCTCGGCGATGAAGCGCAGGCGGTCGAAGTTGGTGTTCGCGCCGCAGGCCACCGCCACCAGTGTCTTGCCGCGCGCGCCGTGCTTTTCCACCCAGGCCTTGGCGCCGGCGATCGCGAGCGCGCCTGCCGGCTCGAGCACCACGCGCGTGTCCTCGAACACGTCCTTGATCGCGGCGCACATCTCGTCGGTGTCGACCAGCACCATCTCGTCGACGAGCTTGCGCGCGAGGCGGAACGTCTCCTTGCCGACCTGCTTGACCGCGACGCCGTCGGCGAACAGGCCGACCTGGTCGAGCACCACGCGCCGCCCGGCCTTGAGCGAGCGCGCCATCGCGTCGGCGTCGACCGGCTCGACGCCGACGATCCTGATCTGCGGACGCAGCCGCTTGAGGTAGGCCGCGATCCCCGAGATCAGCCCGCCGCCGCCGACCGCGACAAAGACCGCGTCGATCGGCCCGGCGTGCTGGCGCGCGATCTCCATGCCGATCGTTCCCTGGCCGGCGATGACGTCGGGGTCGTCGTAGGGATGCACGAAGGTCAGGCCGCGCCGGCGCTTGAGGCGCGCGGCGTGGGCGTAGGCATCCGAATAGCTGTCGCCGTGCAGCACAACCTCGGCGCCGCGCGCCGCGACTGCGTCGACCTTGATCTTCGGCGTGGTCACCGGCATCACGATCACCGCGCGGCAACCGAGCCGCTCGGCCGCGAGCGCGACACCCTGCGCGTGGTTGCCGGCGCTGGCGGTGATGACGCCCTTCTTCAGCTTCGCCGGCGGCAGGTTCGCCATCTTGTTGTATGCGCCACGCAGCTTGAACGAGAATACTGGCTGCAGGTCCTCGCGCTTGAGCAAGAGCGTATTGCGCAGCCGCTTGGACAGCCCGGGCGCGCGCTCGAGCGGCGACTCGATCGCCACGTCGTACACTCGCGCCTTGAGGATGCGTTCGAGATAATCGCTTCGTTTCACGCCGAAAAGACTAGCACACCCTGCACGCGCTCCTCTCGCCCGAAGGCGGCCTCGCCGGCCTGTTCGTTGCAAGCTTCGTCGCCGCGACGCTGGTGCCGCTTTCATCCGAGGCGGTGCTGTTCGGCTATCTCGGCCTTTACCCCGAGCATGCCGCGATCGCGATCGCGCTCGCGACCCTGGGCAACACCGCGGGCGGCATGACCACTTACGCGCTCGGACGCCTGGTGCCTGAGCGCACCCGCCACAGGCTCGACGAGCGCGCGCTGCGGCGCCTGGAGCGCTACGGCAGCCCGGCGACCTTCTTCGCCTTCCTGCCGCTGGTGGGCGACGCACTGTGCCTCGCGGCCGGGTGGTTGCGGGTGAACTGGCCAGCAGCGCTCGCCTTCATGGCCGCTGGCCGCTTGGCGCGCTACCTGCTCGTCGCCTACGCGAGCGGAGCGCTAAGGGCAGCTTAAGCCGGTTGGCCTAGAATCGGTCCGGATGCTGATCGCGGGAGACATCGGCGGCACCAAGACGCTGCTTGCGCTGTACGACGCCGAGCGCGGCCCGCGCCGGCCCGTGGCCGAGGCCGAGTTCGCGAGCGTGCGCTATCAGGGGCTCGAGTCGATGATCGACGAGTTCCTCGGCCGGCATCGCGCCAAGGCGCGCGCGGCGTGCTTCGACGTCGCCGGACCGGTCATCGACGGGCGCGCCCAGCTCACGAACCTGCCCTGGGTGCTGGAAGAAAAGGCGCTGTGCAGCAAACTGGGCCTCGAGCGCGCGACGTTGCTAAACGACCTGCAAGCCATCGCGCACGCGGTTCCGCAGCTGCAGGCCGACGAGCTGCGCACCGTCAAGCCCGGCCGCGCGCAGCCGCAAGGCGCCAAGGCGGTGATCGCTCCCGGCACCGGCCTGGGCGAGGCCTTCCTCGTCTGGGGCGGCAGCGACTATATGGCCTGCCCGTCCGAAGGCGGGCACACCGACTTCGCGCCCGGCGACGCGCTGCAAACGGAGCTGCTCGGCTATCTGCGCGCGCGCTACGCGCGCGTGGGCTACGAGCGGGTGTGCTCCGGCATGGGTCTGCCCAACATCTACGATTTCCTGCGCGAGGCCGGGCACGCGACCGAGTCCCCCGCGCTGGCGGCCGAGCTCGCGCGCGCGCCCGATCGCACGCCGCTCATCGTGCAGGCCGCGCTGCGCGAGCCTGCGAGCGACCCGCTGTGCAGCCTGACGCTGCACTGCTTCGTGTCGATCCTCGGCGCCGAAGCGGGCAACCTGGCGCTCAAGGTGCTCGCCACCGGCGGCGTATACATCGGCGGCGGAATCGCGCCGCGCCTCCTGCCGCAGCTCGAGGACGGCGTCTTCGCGCGAGCCTTCGTCGACAAGGGGCGTTTCGCGGGCATGCTCGAAGGCATCCCCGTTCACGTCATCGTCACGCGCGCGGCGCTGCTGGGCGCGGCGCTCTACGGCCTGCGCCAGATGCAGGCGGGCTGAGCCCGGCGCGCCCGGGACATCGCTTCCAAAAGGAGAAGAGCATGCAGCTCGGAATGATCGGATTGGGACGCATGGGCGCCAACATGGTGCGGCGCCTGCTCAAGGCGGGCCACGAGCTCGTGGTGTACGACACGCACGCCGAAGCGGTGCGCCCGCTCGAGCAGGCCGGCGCGCGCGGCACCACCGCGCTGAAGGACTTCGTCGCCCGCCTGGCCAAGCC
>JBAUTD010000075.1:0-2402 GCA_049582045.1 Burkholderiales bacterium | reverse complement strand
CGCCTGCAGTGGCTCCCGCGGCGGCTCCCGCGGCGGCTTCCGCGGCGACACCGGCCGCCGGCTACGTCAGCCCGGAGGCCGCGCTAAGGGGCACCTGGGCGAAGATCAAGCCCGACATGGCCGAGGCCGAAGTCGTCGCGCTGCTCGGCGCGCCGTCGAAGAAGTTCACCCTCGACGGCCGGCGCGGCTGGTACTACTACTATCCGGGCACCGGCGCCGGGTCGGTGTTCTTCACCGACGCGGGCCGGGTCTCGAGCCGCCAGTCGCCGTTCGGCATGGGCTGGTAGGCCCGCGCGGCATGGGTTAAGGTTGCCGGCGGAACCGGCGACCATGACCATCGATCAGCGAATCGCGCGCCTGCATGGCGAGATGACCGCGTGGCGGCGCGACATCCACGCCCACCCCGAGCTCGGCTTCGAGGAAACGCGCACCGCCGGGATCGTCGCCGACAAGCTCGCCTCGTTCGGGCTCGAAGTGCACCGCGGCGTCGGCCGCACCGGCGTGGTCGGGGTGCTGCGCGCGGGCAGCGGCAAAGGCAGCCTGGGCCTGCGCGCCGACATGGACGCGCTGCCGATCCAGGAAGTCAACGATTTCGAATACCGCTCGCGCAACGCCGGCCGGATGCACGCCTGCGGCCACGATGGCCACACCACGATGCTGCTCGGCGCGGCCAAGGCGCTGGCCGAGACGAAGAATTTCGACGGCACGGTGAACTTCATCTTCCAGCCGGCCGAAGAGGGGCTGGGCGGCGCGCAGGCGATGATCGAGGACGGCCTGTTCGAGCGCTTTCCCTGCGAGGCGGTGTTCGGCATGCACAACCGTCCCAGCCTGCCGGTGGGGTGGTTCGCGGTGCGCGCCGGGCCGATGATGGCCGCCGGCGGCTTCTTCGACATCACGATCCACGGCAAGGGCGCGCACGGCGCCCGGCCCGAGGTCGGCATCGACCCGGTGATCGTGGCGGCCCACGTCGCGACCGCGCTGCAGACGATCGTCTCGCGCAACGTGGCGCCGGTCGACACCGCGGTGGTCTCGGTGACCAGGATCCACGGCGGCGACGCCTACAACGTGATCCCCCAGTCGGCCACCCTGGCGGGCACCGTGCGCGCGTTCTCGCGCCCGGTGATGGAGACGATCGAGGCCTCGCTGCGGCGCATCGCCAAGGGCGTGGCCGAGGGCTTCGGCGCGCGCGCCGAGGTCAGGCTCGACTGGAAGTTCGCGCCGACGGTGAACGACCCGCGGGAAGCCGAGTTCGCGGCCGGCGTGTGCGCCGCTCTGGTGGGCGCCGAGCGGGTGCAGCGCGACCCGCCGCTCATCATGGCCTCGGAGGACTTCTCGTTCATGCTGGAGAAGGTGCCGGGCTGCTACTTCAACATCGGCAACGATTCGGGCGAAACCTCCTGCGAGGTTCACAACCCGGGCTACGACTTCAACGACGCGGCGCTGCCTTTCGGCGCGGCGCTTTTCGTGCGCCTGGTCGAGGCGAAGCTTGCCGCCGTTGGCCTGACTGCAGGTGGCCGAGCATAGCCTCGAGCCCGAGCACGTAGGAGCGCACGCCGAAGCCCGCCACCATCCCGACCGCGGTCTCGGCCAGGATCGAGTGAATGCCGCGCCGCTCGACGTTGGTCATGTGGACCTCGACGTAGGGAAAAGGCAGCGCGCGCAGGCAGTCGCGCAGCGCGTAGCCGGCGAACAGGAACGCCGCCGGGTTCATCACCACGCCGTCGATTTTCTCTTCCACCCCGCGGTAGAGCCGCTCGATCGCCGCCGCCTCGCTGTGGGTGTAGAAGATGTCGAGCTTGTACCCGTTGGCCTTGGCGTGCGCGAGAAGCATCGCGTCGAGCTCGGCCGCGGTGGTCCTGCCGTAGAGCTCCGGCTGGCGCTTGCCGAGGTAGCTCATGTTCGGGCCCTGGATGAGGAGGATGTTCGGCATGGCGCGATCTATTTCCTGGTCAATGGAACGAAATCGTACTCGCCGATGCCCTGCAGCACGAGGAACGTGGCCGAGCTCTCCCCGCCGTTGGTCACCAGGTGCGGGCGCCGCGGCGGGACGGTATAGGTCTCGCCCGGCCGCAGCCTGACCTCTTCTTTCGGCTCCTGCAGGAAAAGGCGTAATTCGCCTTCCAGCACGTAGAAGGTGTCCTGCACTTTGCTGTGGTAATGCCACGGCACCTGCTGCGTGGGCGAGATCTGCAGTTCGTTGATGCGAAAGCCGGGCCGCTCGGCGTGGAACTGGCGGCGCTCGACTTCGTAGTAACGGCTTGCGTCTTTCATCGCTTCCATGCGCGTCTCCGAATGGGCTGCGCATATCATAGCGGGCCGCGCGCCGCTATGGCGCGAAGGTGATCCGTACCTCGAGGCCGCGGCCGCCGGGGCCGTCTCGCAGGCGCAGCGTCGCGCCGTGG
>JBAUTD010000074.1:0-11098 GCA_049582045.1 Burkholderiales bacterium | reverse complement strand
GGACCCCTGCCCTACCGCGGCGGGCAGGCCGCCGTCATTCTGTACGCAGTCATTCCAAGCGTCTTCCGCGGCGACCGATAATCTCCGCGCGCAACCGCGACGCACCGGTTTTCCGCGCCGGGGGGGGCGAAAGCCTAGGGCGTGGCGATCCGAGCCAGGCGGTCGTATTCGCGCTTCACCACCGCGTAGCACTCGCAGACCCGCGCTTCCAGCTTCGGCCGGTCGAGCACGGTGATCCTGCCGCGGCTGTAGCGGATCAGGCCCGCGTCCTGCAGCGTGCCGGCCGCCTCGGTCACGCCCTCGCGGCGCACCCCCAGCATGTTGGCGATCAGCTCCTGGGTCATGGTCAGCTCGTTGGCGGGCAGCCGGTCCAGGCTCAGCAGCAGCCAGCGGCACAGCTGCTGCTCGACCGAGTGATGCCGGTTGCACACCGCGGTCTGCGCCATCTGGGTAATCAGCGCCTGGGTGTAGCGCAGCAGCTGGTGCTGCAGCTCCCCGCCGCGGCTGAACTCGGATTTCAGGACGCCTGCCCTGAGCCGATAGGCGTCGCCGGCGCTTTGCACCACGGCGCGGCTAGGGGTGGTCTCACCGCCCATGAATAGCGCCAGGCCCACTACCCCCTCGTTGCCCACGACCGCGATTTCCGCCGACGAGCCGTCTTCCATTACGTAGAGCAGGGACACGATGCTGTCGATCGGGAAATACACGTAACCCTGCGTGCTGCCGGATTCGTACAGCGCGCTTCCGAGCTTCAATGAGACGGGTTCGAACTGGGGCAGCAGGCGTTCGTAGTCGGCTGCCGGCAGCCTGGCCAGAAGACGATTCCGCAGCGGCGAGCGCTGTGCGGTGCGGGATTGGTTTCCGGCGGTAGGAACGGTGGGCATGCCTCCCTCGCGCGTTGGCTGTTACCGCGGGCCGCCGGTCGGACGACACGCAACGCTTGAGTACGCTACCGCACATTGCCCTAGACCACAACCACACGCCAGGCGATGTGATCCGCAGTCGGATATCTTGATGGGTTACAGCTATACGCCGGCTGCAGGCGCAGAAATGGCCGATGCGACCGTTCCGCATCGGCCCCCGGTCAAGACGTCGAAGCTATCAGTCGGTCCTGACCTTGATACTGCTCTTCACTTGGGTAACGCCCTCTACGGCGCGCGCGATCGAAACGGCTTTGTCCGCTTCGGCCTGAGTCTCGGTCGTGCCGCTCAAGCTCACCCTGCCCATCTTGTCGGTATCGACACCGATGTGTACCAGGCTCGACATTTTTTCCTCGGCCAGTTCGGCTTTGATCTTGGCGGTGATGGCCGAATCCTTGACGAATGCAGTGGGCGAAGAGCGGTCGGTATCGGAGTCGGCGCTATAGCCCGCAATCGGCAGCATCAGCGCGCCGGCCACGAGAAAGCCCGCAGCAAGTTTGGTGTTCATGATCTGTTCCATCCATAAGTTGAGAATTGGCTGCTCTGACTCGAAGTCGAGTTAGAGCCGCATTCTGTGCCCCGCAGCGCGAACACTCCGTGTGTCTGCGCACATACAGCAAAATATGCCCGCGGTAGCCTGACGGATGTTTGGTCGGTCATGGCGCTGTTCCCTTTCCCTGCGGGCGATTCTGGTCGTCGCCGTGCTGGGCGGATGCGCGTCGCTGCCCCCGGGTTCGGATTTTGCGAAGACGGTCTCCTCGGCCTACCCGCAGCCGGAGCTGACCCGCTTCGGCCGGCAGTTCGCCGCCTCGGCACAGGAGCACGGAGGGAATTCGGGGTTTCGCCTGCTGACTGTGGGCGTCGACGGGTTTCTGACCCGGGTGCAGATGGTCAATGCCGCCGAGCGAACCATTGATATTCAATATTTCATCTTTCGCGCCGACGAGACCGGTCAGTTGCTGACCGAGGCAGTGCTGAGGGCGGCCGACCGCGGCGTGCGCGTGCGCGTGCTCATCGACGACGGCGAGACGATCGAGGGCGATGACCAGCTCGTGGCGCTCGACGCTCATCCTCGCATTGAGGTGCGAATCTTCAACCCCTTCGCCTACCGAGGTCATTCCACGTTTCTGCGCGCGCTCGAATTCACGCTCAGCAATTCCCGGCTCGACTACCGGATGCACAACAAGCTGATGGTGGTGGACAACGCCATCGCGCTGATCGGCGGACGCAACGTCGGCGACCAGTATTTTCAGGTCGATCCGGATTCCCAGGTCGCCGACGACGAAGTGCTTGCCGCCGGGCCAATGGTCAAGGAGCTTTCCGGGACATTCGACAAGTTCTGGCGCAGCGATATGGCGATTCCGGTCCGCGCGCTGGCAGAGCGGACGACGTCCGATGCCGCCCTGGCGGCGTACCGAAAGGTCCTGACCGAGCATCGTCAGCAAGTCAAAGACGACGGGACCGACTACGCCAGTCGTGTCGCGACGGGGGAGCCGCTGGCCGGATTCATGTCCGGCAGGCTGCCTCTGGTCTGGGCGCACGCGCGCCTGGTTTACGACAGCCCAAACAAGAAGCGCGTGGCAAACGGGGAAATGGTGGGTCGCCTGATGCACCGCCCCGTGGCGGATGCGGCCGCAACAGTCCAGTCCGAGTTGCTGATGATCTCGCCATACTTCATTCCGGGCGCCGCCGGAATGCAGATGTTCAGCGACCTGCGCAAACGCAATGTGCGCGTAAGCGTCCTGACCAATTCGCTCGAGTCCGCCACCGTTCTGGTCGCGCAGTCCGGGTACATGGGCTACCGCGTGCCGCTACTCGAGGAGGGCGTCGAAATTCACGAGGTGCGCTCGCTGCTGGGCAATGCCAGGGGCAGCGGAGAGACGAAAAGCATGTCGCGCTACGGAAACTACTCGTTACACGCGAAATTGTTCATTTTCGACCGCCGGAGTCTGTTTATCGGCTCGATGAATTTTGATCAGCGGTCTGCGCATCTCAACACCGAGATCGGACTTATCATCGACAGTCCCGAGCTCGCGCAGCAGGCCGCGGCGCGCTTCAAGGCGATGACGAGTCCGCCCAATAGCTACGAGCTGGCGCTGCGCCCGCGCGACGGGGGAAGATCACCGGGCCTGGTCTGGCGTACCGAGGAAGGCGGCCAGTGGGTCGAATACGACACGGAGCCTGCGCGCGGCCAAGGGCAAATACTGCAGGTCGAGCTGCTGTCTCTACTGCCGCTGGACGACGAACTTTGAGAATGCGATCAGCAAGGGCAATGGTGGTGGCGCTGGGAGTGGCTATCGTGCCGACGGCCCGAGCCGAGCCGCCGGCGGCGGTGCGGCAGGAGATCGCCTACCTGCTTCGGCATGTCGCCGAGTCCGGCTGCGAATTCAAGCGAAACGGCACTTGGAGCGATGCCAAAGCCGCCGAGGCACATGTGCGCCTAAAGTACGATTACCTGTTGCGCTGGAGCCGGATCGACACGACCCAGGACTTCATCGACAAGGCCGCCACGGGAAGCTCCCTATCCGGCCAACCTTATCTGGTCAAATGCGCAGATAACCTGACTTTGGCAAGCAGCGTATGGCTGCGTAAGGCACTGGGGCGCTACCGGGCAGGACGCAAAGAGTAAGGCACTCGCTGAAGTCGGAACCGGCTGTCGATAGTGGCGGAGAGAGGAATTCGAAACCCCGGTATCCGATGGGTACAACGGATTTCGAGTCTGCCGCATTCGGCCACTCTGCCATCTCTCCGCAACGCGATCGACTCGACGCGAAGCTCGATTCTATCGGGCGCGGGCGATTCTCTCCGCGCCGCCCATGTAGGGCCGCAGCGCGTCCGGGACGGTCACCGAGCCGTCGGCGTTCTGGTAGTTCTCCAGGATCGCGACGAGCGTCCGCCCGACCGCGAGCCCCGAGCCGTTCAGCGTATGCACCAGCTCGGGCCTGCCTTTTTCGTTGCGGAATCGCGCCTGCATGCGGCGCGCCTGGAAGGCCTCGAAGTTCGAGCAGGACGAGATCTCGCGGTAGGCGTTCTGCCCGGGCAGCCAGACCTCGATGTCGTAGGTCTTGGCCGACGAGAATCCCATGTCGCCGGTGCAAAGCACCACCGTGCGGTAGGGCAGATCGAGCTTCTTCAGGATGGTCTCGGCGTGCGCGGTGAGCTCCTCGTGGCAGCGATACGAGTCCTCCGGGCGCACGATCTGCACCAGCTCGACCTTGTCGAACTGGTGCTGGCGGATCATGCCGCGCGTGTCCTTGCCGGACGATCCGGCCTCCGAGCGGAAGCACGGCGAGTGGCAGACGAACTTGAGCGGAAGCGACTCGAGCGGCACGATCTCGTCGCGCACGAAATTGGTCACCGGGTACTCGGCGGTCGGGATGAGGTAGAGGTCGCGCCCCTCGAGCTTGAACAGATCGTCCCTGAACTTGGCCAGGCTCGAGACCCCGTTGGCGCACTCGCCGCTCACCATGTAGGGCACGTAGGTCTCGGTGTAGCCGTGTTCCTGGGTATGCACGTCGAGCATGAACTGTGCGATCGAGCGGTGCAGCCGCGCGACGCCCGCGCGCATCACCACGAAGCGCGCGCCGGCCAGCTTGGCCGCGGTCTCGAAATCGAGCATGCCGAGCCCCGCGCCGACGTCGACGTGGTCCTTGGGCGCGAAATCGAACTTGCGCGGCGTTCCCCAGCGGCGCTGCTCGACGTTGTCCTTCTCGCTCGCGCCCTGCGGCACGCTCTCGTGCGGCAGATTTGGGATCACATCGAGGAACTGGCGCAGCCTGTCCTGCGTCTGCGCGAGCGTCGTCTCCAGCTCCCCGAGCTGCGCGTTGATCGCGCCCGACTCGGCCAGCAGCGGAGCAACGTCCTCGCCCTTCGCCTTGGCCTGGCCGATTCTCTTCGCCTGCGCGTTGCGCGCCGCCTGCAGCTCCTGGGTCCGAGTCTGGATCTTCTTGCGGTCTTCCTCAAGCATGAGGAATCCCAGTTTTTCGAATTCGAACCCGCGCGCCGCGAGGCGTGCGACCACTTGGTCGAGGTCCGTCCTGAGCAATTGGATGTCGATCATTTCTTTGTCTTTCCTTGCGCTTCGGCGTCCAGGGCGCGAAGATGCTCGAGCTTCTCGCGGATTTTCGATTCGAGGCCCCGATCGGTCGGCCGGTACCACTCGACCTCCGGCATGCCCTCGGGAAAGTAGTTCTCTCCCGCCGCGTACGCGCCCTGTTCGTCATGCGCGTAGCGGTAGTCCTTGCCGTAGCCGAGGTTCTTCATCAGCCGGGTCGGCGCGTTGCGGATGTGCAGCGGCACCGGCCGCGTGGCGTCCGCGGCGACGAATTCGCGCGCCGCATTATAAGCGCTGTAGGCGGCGTTCGACTTCGCGGCGCAGGCAAGGTAGAGCACCGCTTCGGCGAGCGCGAGCTCGCCCTCGGGCGAGCCGAGCCGCTCGTAGGTCTCGCAGGCATCCAGCGCGAGGCGCAGCGCGCGCGGATCCGCGAGGCCGATGTCCTCGGTCGCCATGCGCACGATGCGCCGCCCGAGGTAGAGCGGATCGGCGCCCCCGTCGAGCATCCGCACCAGCCAGTAGAGCGACGCGTCCGGATTCGAACCGCGCACCGCCTTGTGCAGCGCCGAGATCTGGTCGTAGAACTGCTCGCCGCCCTTGTCGAAGCGGCGCAGGTTCCTCGCCAGCGCCGACTCGACGAATGCGGCGTCGATCAGGCCCGCCGGGCGCGCGTTCTTCAGGATCTCGACCGCGTTCAGCAGCCGCCGCGCATCGCCGTCGGCAAAGCCGATCAGGCGCTCGCGCGCGCCCTCGTCGAGCTCGATTCCGGTGCGCGCGAGCAGCGTCGCCAGGTCCTCGGCAGACAGGCTCTCCAGCACGTAAACCGTGGCGCGCGAGAGCAGCGCAGAATTCACCTCGAACGACGGGTTCTCCGTGGTCGCGCCGATGAAGGTGAACAGCCCCTTCTCCACGTAGGGCAGGAACGCGTCCTGCTGTGCCTTGTTGAAGCGGTGCACCTCGTCGACGAACAGGATCGTGCGCCGGCCCGAGCGCGCGAGCACGCCCTCCGCCTGCTGCACCGCCTCGCGGATTTCCTTCACGCCCGAGAACACCGCCGAGAGCGCGATGAACTCGCAATCGAACGCGCTCGCCATGAGGCGCGCGATCGTCGTCTTGCCGGTCCCGGGCGGCCCCCACAGGATCATCGAGTGCGGCTTGCCGGACTCGAACGCGAGCCGCAGCGGCTTGCCCGCGCCGAGCAGGTGGCGCTGCCCGATCACCTCGTCGATGCTGCGCGGCCGCAGCGCTTCGGCGAGCGGCGCGGCGGGCGTAGCGGTGCCGAAGAGGTCGGCCATGCCGTGCCTTCAGCGCTCGCCGAGCACGTCGGCGCCCTTGGGCGGCGTGAAGCGGAACGCCCCGGGATCGAGCTCGGGGTTGAGCGTGATGTCGTGAAAGCGAAGGCGCGTGGTCTGGCCGAAGTGATCGCTCAACTCCATCGCCTCGACGCCCTTTGGGCCGAGCCCGAGGCGGATGAGCCCGAACCCCGCATCGGCGTCGCGCGGCTTGGCGTCGAGCCACTGCAGGCCGTCGTGCTCGCCGGCCTCGGTGAACTCGAACGCGCGCTCGACCTCGGCGCTGCCGGCGAGCAGCGCCGCCGGGGTCGAGCCGAGCGCCTTTGCCATGCGTCGCACCGTGACCTGCTCCAGGTCGCGGTCGTAGATCCAGACGTCCTTGCCGTCGCCCACGATCAGCTGCGGCGTGGGCGCGGCGTAGGTCCAGCGGAAAAGCCCCGGACGCCGGAACTCGAAGCTGCCGCTGGAGGACTGCACCAGCTTGCCGTCGCGGTCGTAGACGCGCTGCTCGAATTGCGCGCGCGCCGAGCGGGTATCGTGCAGGAAGGATTCGAAGCGCTCGAGCGCCGTAGCGTGCGCCAGCGGCGCCGCCAGCGCGAGTAATGCGGCGGCCGCCGCCCGCAGCCAGGTGCGCATCTACTCGGCCTTCGCCGGCACCAGCACTTCGCGATTGCCGTTGGACTGCATCGGCGACACCAGCCCGGCGCGCTCCATGTCCTCGATCAGGCGCGCGGCGCGGTTGTAGCCGATGCGCAGATGGCGCTGCACGAGCGAAATCGACGGGCGGCGGGTACGCAGAACGATCTCCACCGCCTGGTCGTAGAGCGGGTCCTTCTCGCCCCCGCCTTCGCCGCCGCCGTTGGCGCCCGGTTCGGCCGCGTCCTGCGGCTCAAGCACGTCCTGCAGGTATTCAGGCGCGGCCAGCCCCTTGAGGTACTCCACCACCTTGTGCACCTCGTGGTCGGCGACGAACGCGCCGTGCACCCGCTGCGGCAGTCCGGTTCCGAGCGGCATGTAGAGCATGTCGCCCGCGCCGAGCAGCGACTCGGCGCCCGATTGGTCGAGGATGGTGCGCGAATCGACCCGGCTCGCGACCTGGAACGCGATCCGGGTCGGAATGTTGGCCTTGATCAGGCCGGTGATCACGTCGACCGACGGCCGCTGCGTGGCGAGGATGAGGTGGATGCCCGCCGCGCGAGCCTTCTGCGCCAGGCGCGCAATCAGCTCCTCGACCTTCTTGCCGACCACCATCATCAGGTCGGCGAGCTCGTCGATCACCACCACGATGTGCGGCAGCGGCTTGAGCGGCTGCGGCGAGCCGGACTCGATAGTGGCCGGGTCCTCGATCGGCTTGCCCGCCTTTTCCGCGTCGAGGATCTTGTGGTTGTAGCCCGAGAGGTTCCTCACCCCGACCCACGACATCAGCTTGTAGCGCCGGTCCATCTCGGCCACGCACCAGCTGAGCGCGTTGGCCGCCTGCTTCATGTCGGTCACCACCGGGGCGAGCAGGTGCGGGATGTCCTGGTACACCGACAGCTCGAGCATCTTCGGGTCGACCAGGATCAGGCGCACGCTGCGCGGCTCGGACTTGTACAGCAGCGCGAGGATCATCGCGTTGAGCGCGACCGACTTGCCCGAGCCCGTGGTGCCGGCCACCAGCAGATGCGGCATCTTCGCCAGGTCGGCGACCACCGGATTGCCGGCGATGTCCTTGCCAAGCACGAGCGCGAGCGGCGAATGCGTGTCGTGGTAGACCGCCGAGCCCAGGATCTCCGATAGCCGGACCGTCTGGCGGTGCGGATTGGGGATCTCCAGGCCCATGCAGGACTTGCCCGGGATCGTCTCGACCACGCGGATCGAGACCACCGACAGCGCGCGCGCCAGGTCCTTGACCAGGTTGACGATCTGGCTGCCCTTGACCCCGACCGCGGGCTCGACCTCGTAGCGGGTGATCACCGGACCGGGATACGCGGCCAGGACCTTGACCGAGACGCCGAAGTCCGACAGCTTCTTCTCGATCAAGCGAGAGGTGAACTCGAGCGTCTCCGCGGTGACCTGCTCGGCGTCGTGCTTCGCCTCGTCCAGCAGCTTGAGCGGCGGCAGCGGCGTGTCGGGCAGGTCGTCGAACAGCGGCGCCTGCTTTTCCTTCTGCGCGCGCTCCGACTTCTTGATCTCGACGATCGAAGGCTCGATGCGCAGCGGCGGGTGATCCTCTTCGCGCTTGCGCTCGGCCTCGACCACGAAGTCGCGCTCCTCGCGCGCGATCTCGCCCAGCTTGCGATCCTTGCGGCTCTCCCAGGTTCGCCGCGCCAGACCGTACAGCGACTCGAGCAGGAAACCGGTGAACTCGGATACCGCCAGCCAGGAGATCCCGGTGAACAGGCTGAAGCCGACCGCGACCACGGTGATCAGCGCGAGGGTCGCGCCGGTGAATCCGAACACGCCGACCACCAGGCGGCTCACCGACTGGCCGACCATGCCCCCGGCGGCGAGCGGCAGCGCGGCGGGCAGCGACTGCAGGCGCAGCGCCTCGAGCGCGGCGCTGGATACCAGGAGCAGCACGAAGCCCGCGAACGAGATCGCGAGCGGCCGCCGGTCGATCAGCCCCTTGCCGTCGATTCGCCGGTAGCCCCAGATAACGACGTAGGCGCAAAGCGCGGCCCACCAGTAAGCCGAGACGCCGAACAGGTACAGCAGCAGGTCCGCGAGCCATGCGCCCAGCCGCCCGCCCGCGTTCTGAGTGACCGCGACGGTCGCGCTGTGCGACCAGCCCGGATCTTCCTTGTGGTAGGTCGCCAGAATCAGCAGCAGGTAGGCCGCCAGTGCGACCAGCACCAGCCACTTCGCCTCGCGCAGAAGGCTCGCGAGCTTGGCGGGAAGTGGAGCTCCGGAGGATTTTTGCGCTGCTGCCATTGAGGCCCGCTGGGAAGTGCGGAATTGTACCCCACTGCCCTCTTGAAACCCCAGCCCGGGCGGGCCCTTAGCGCCGGATCGTGAGATCCGTTCTAGCGCGAGCCTAGTCCGGCAGCATGATCGAGTCGTGCAGCACGATCGTCGAGCCGCGCATCTCGATGTAGCCGCCCAGCTGCAGGTCCTTCATCACGCGGCTCACCATCTCGCGCGAGGCGCCGATCATCTTGGCGATGTCCTGCTTGGGCAGCCGCTTGGTCACCATCTTCTGGCCGTCGACCGTGTCCGCCATGTCGAGCAGCAGGCGCGCAACCCGGCCGTAGACGTCGAGCAGCGCCAGGCTTCCGATCTTGCGGTCGGCCTCGCGCAGGCGCCGCACCAGGCCGCGCATCACCGCCATCGCCATCTCGAAATTCTCGGCCAGGCACTTGTTGAAATCGCGTTTGGCGATCGAAAGCAGCTCGCAGGGCTCGATCGCCAGCACGCTGGCTGAGCGCGGGCTGTCGTCTATCAGGCCCATCTCGCCGAAAAACTCCCCCGGGCCGAGGATGCTCAGGATCACTTCCTTGCCCTCGGCGTCGCTCATCATCACTTTCAGCCGGCCCGAAAGGATGATGTAGAGCGAGTCGGTCTGATCGCCCGCCACCATGATCGTCGCCCCGCGCGCCACGCTCTTGCGCGTGACAACCGTGGCGAGAGCGCGCAATTGCTCGTCGGGGACGCTCGAGAACAGGGGCACCGCTCTCAGCACCGTCGTCGACACTGTCGTGGGTACGCCAGCCATGCTCCTCCCCGCTTGGTATCGCACCTAGTGAACGTGACAATGTTAGCAGAATCGGTCGTTTATAATCGACCGCGATCGACCGAAACGCTAGCGCAGCCCTCCGCCCCGCCATGGCCACCCGTCACACCCGCCTTCTTATCCTGGGCTCCGGTCCGGCCGGCTACACCGCCGCGGTGTACGCCGCGCGGGCCAACCTGCGCCCCCTGCTCGTTACCGGGCTGGCGCAGGGCGGCCAGCTGATGACCACCACCGACGTGGACAACTGGCCCGCAGACGCGAACGGGGTCCAGGGCCCCGAGCTGATGGAACGCTTCCAGAAGCACGCCGAGCGCTTCGAAACCGAGATCGTGTTCGACCACGTGCAGCGCGCGCGCCTGGGCGAGCGGCCGCTGGTGCTCGAGGGGGACTCTGCGACCTACACCTGCGACGCACTGATCATCGCCACCGGCGCCTCGGCCAAGTACCTCGGGGTCGAATCGGAGCAGAAGTTCATGGGGCGCGGCGTGTCCGCCTGCGCCACCTGCGACGGCTTCTTCTACAAGGGTCAGGACGTCGCCGTGATCGGGGGCGGCAACACCGCGGTCGAGGAGGCGCTGTATCTCTCCAACATCGCGCGCACGGTGACGCTGGTGCACCGGCGCGACAAGCTGCGGGCAGAGAAGATCATGATCGACAAGCTCATGAAGAAGGCGGCCGAAGGCAACGTGCGCCTGGAATGGAACCACGTGCTGGACGAAGTGCTTGGGGACAAGAGCGGCGTCACCGGCCTGCGGCTCAAGCACGCGGCGAGCGGGGCCGCGAAGGATCTCGCCGTGACCGGCCTGTTCGTGGCGATCGGGCACACCCCGAACACGTCGATCTTCGAAGGCCAGCTCGAAATGGAGAACGGCTACATCGCGACCCGCGGCGGGCGCACCGGCAACGCCACCGCGACCAGCGTGGCCGGCGTGTTCGCCGCCGGCGACGTGCAGGATCACATCTATCGCCAGGCCGTCACCAGCGCATCGAGCGGCTGCATGGCCGCACTCGACGCGGAGAAGTACCTCGACAGCCTCGCCGGCTGAGGATCGCTCCGGAGCCGGCCTTGCGCAAGCCGCCCGAAGCCGACGACCAGGACTTCCGGCGCGCGGTGGCGGAC
>JBAUTD010000073.1:0-1805 GCA_049582045.1 Burkholderiales bacterium | reverse complement strand
GCACGGCGCGACCGACGGCAGCACGCCCAGGCGCAGCAGCACCCCGCCGCGGCGCCGCGCCTGCGCCACGCTGTCGATTCCCTGCTGCAGTGCGCTCAGGCTCGCGCTCGCGTAGCGCTGGAAGGCCTCGGCGTCCGCGGTCGGCAGGGCGCCGCGCCGGCCGCGGCGAAACAGCTGTACGCCGAGCAGCTCCTCGAGCTCGCGCAAGGTCTTGGATACCGCCGGCTGGGTGACGGCGAGCCGCTCGGCGGCGCGCTGGATCGAGCGCTGCTCGGCGACCGCGAGGAAGCACTGTAGGTGCCGCAGCTTGATCCGGCCGTCTAACATAACCAAACGCTATACATTATGGAATAAAACGTAAATATACATAACTTTTCGTGCAGGTTAGATTTGTTGATTCCGATCAACAAGGACTCACGATGCTCGCCGACTCCCCGCTTGCGCCGCGCGACTGGGCCAGCCAGCCGCCCTACCTCTATCCGGGCTACAAATCGACCGTCAAGCGCGGCCCGACCCGGCCGCTGGTGCCGCTCAAGAGCGCGCTCGCGCAGCGCCGCGCCCCGGTCTACGGCCACGAGGACATCGGGCCGCTCGACCACGACCTGACCCGCAACGCGGCCAGGAACGGCGCTCCCCTGGGCGAGCGCATCGTGGTGACCGGCCGGGTGCTGGACGAGGACGGCCGGCCCGCGGCCCACACCCTGGTCGAGATCTGGCAGGCCAACGCCGCCGGGCGCTACGTGCACAAGTCCGACCGCCACAACGCGCCGCTCGACCCGAACTTCCTCGGCGCCGGGCGCTGCCTGACCGACAAGGACGGGCGCTACCGCTTCCTCACCATCAAGCCGGGGGCTTATCCGTGGCAGAACCACCCCAACGGCTGGCGCCCGAACCACATCCACTTCTCGTTGTTCGGCGAGCACTTCGCCAGCCGCCTGGTGACCCAGATGTACTTCTCGGGCGACCCCCTGCTCGCGCTCGACCCGATCTATCACAGCGCCCCCGAGGCCGCGCGCGAGCGGCTGATTTCGCGCCTGAACCTCGACGCGGTGGGCGAGCCGGGGTTCGCGCTCGGGTTCGAGTTCGACATCGTGCTGCGCGGTCCGCACCAGACCCCGACGGAGGCCTGAGCCCATGAAACTGATCCAGACCCCTTCCCAGACAGTTGGTCCTTACTTCGCCTACGGGCTAACGTCCGAGCAGTATGGCTACGATTTCAGGAGCCTGTTCGGGCCGGTCGTGGCCGAGTCCCAGGCAAGCGGCGAGCATATTCGGCTCACCGGCCGGGTGTTCGACGGCGACGGGGTGCCGATCCCCGACGCGATGCTCGAGATCCGCCAGGCCGACGCCGAGGGGCACTTCGTCGCCTCGCGCGCGGAAGGCCGCGCGAGCGGATTCAGCGGTTTCGGCCGCTGCGGCACCGGCACCCATCCCGCGCTGCATTACTGGTTCGACACGGTCAAGCCCGGCGCCGCCTCCCCGGGCGGGGCGCCGTGCATCGACGTGATCGTGACCATGCGCGGCATGCTGCTGCACGCCTTCACCCGGATCTACTTCGACGACGAGCGCGACGCGAACGCGCGCGACCCGGTGCTCGCGGCGCTGCCGGCGGATCGGCGCGCGACGCTGATCGCCACGCGCGAGCAGCAGCCCGGCGGCGTGATTTACCGCTTCGACGTGCGCATGCAGGGCCCGAAGGAGACGGTGTTCTTCGACCTTTGACCCCTCAGGGCGCGGCGGCGAAGAGCTTCTCGCGCCGCCCCTGGCAGTCCGCGCAGCGCAGCGCGGTCGGATTCGCCTCCAGG
>JBAUTD010000072.1:0-1804 GCA_049582045.1 Burkholderiales bacterium | reverse complement strand
CATTTCAGGCGCTCGGCGAGCGGCGCGAGCTCGCGCCGCGCCGGCGTGCGGTAGAAGCCGCCGACGCGCACGTTGATCGGGTGGATGTCGCGCCCGCCGACGAGCTGCACGATCTCGTTGCCGACTTTCTTCAGCTGCAGCCCGCGCTCGACCTCGGCCTGGTGATCGCGCGCCATCGCGATCGCGCTCTCGTAGCCGAGGAAGTCCGGCGCGTGCAAGAGGTAGATGTGCAGGCCGTGGCTCTCGATCCACTCGCCGCAGTACAGCAGCCGGCGCAGCGCGCGCAGCGGGCCGTCCACCGCGACGCCGAGCGCGTCCTCCATCGCGTGCACCGCGCTCATCTGGTAGGCCACCGGGCAGATGCCGCAGATGCGCGCGGTGATGTCGGGCGCCTCGCCGAACGCGCGCCCGCGCAGGAAGGCCTCGAAGAAGCGCGGCGGCTCGAAGATCCTGAGCTCCACGTCGCGCACCGCGCCGTCCTTCAGCGTGACGTGCAGCGCGCCCTCGCCCTCGACCCGCGCCAGGTAGTCGACCTTGATCTTCTTAACCGCCATGACGCTCGCTCTCCTCGCGGAAGGCCCCGGCCTGGGCATTGAAGTTGCGGAACACACGCACGACGTCGCGCGAAGGCATGCCCAGCGCGAGCAGGCGCTCGCCCAGCGCGCGCGCGTTGGGCGTCTCCATCGGCCCGAAGCAGCCGTAGCAGCCGCGCTGGTAGGACGGGCACAGCGCGCCGCAGCCGGCGTGCGTCACCGGCCCGATGCAGCCCGTGCCGTGCGCCACCATCACGCACACGTTGCCCTTGAGCTTGCACTCGATGCACACGCTGTGCGCCGGCGTCACCGGCTTGCGCCCGGCGAGGAAGGCCGAGAGCACCTCGACCAGCTGCAGCTTGTTGATCGGGCAGCCGCGCAGCTCGAAGTCGACCTTGACGTGATCGGCGATCGGAGTCGAGGTCGACAGGGTGTCGATGTAGGCCGGGTTGGCGTACACGATCGAGATGAACTCCTTCACGTCCCTGAAATTGCGCAAGGCCTGGATCCCGCCGGCCGTGGCGCAGGCGCCGATCGTGACCAGGTGCTTCGAGGCCCGGCGCACTTCCTGGATGCGCTCGGCGTCGTGATGGGTGGTGATCGAGCCCTCGACCAGCGACAGGTCGTAGGGGCCTTTCGCCATCGCGCGGCTCGCCTCCGGGAAGTAGGCGATCTCCACCGCGCCGGCGACCGCGAGCAGCTCGTCCTCGCAGTCGAGCAGGCTCAACTGGCAGCCGTCGCAGGAGGCGAACTTCCACACCGCCAGTTTCGGCTTGCGCGCGTTCGCCATGTCAGACCTCGCGCACCGCGAGCCGCTCGCGGATCCGGTCGTAGCGCAGCACCGGGCCGTCCTTGCACACGAAGTCGGACCCGAACTGGCAATGCCCGCAGTGGCCCAGCGCGCATTTCATGTTGCGCTCCATGGACAGGTACACGTTCTCGCGCGCCACGCCGGCGTCGCGCAGCGCGGCGACGGTGAAGCGCATCATCACCTCCGGCCCGCACAGCATCGCCACGGTGTGCTCCGGGTCGAACGCCGCGCGCCGGATCAGGGTCGTGACCACGCCGACGTGGCCGTGCCAGACCCCGGTCGCATGGTCGACCGTGACCTGAATGTCGAGGTCGAGCCGCCGCCGCAGGTCCTCGATCTCGCGCCGGTAGAGGATCTCCTCCGGGCTGCGCGAGCCGTACAGGAGGACGAGCTTGCCGTAGCGCTCGCGCTGCGCGAGCAGCGCGCGCAGCGCCGGGCGCACCGGCGCGAAGCCCAGGCC